>NZ_AZSV01000074.1:0-21910 GCF_000582595.1 Pseudomonas sp. BAY1663 | reverse complement strand
TATCAAGCAGCCTGTCCCCCATGAAAATGGCGACGGCTCGCCTCAGCCGGCGATCAGCTGCGCGGCGATGGCGAACATCATCGCCGCGACGCCGAGGTCGATCAGGCGCCAGGTCAGCGGCCGCGCCAGCCAGGGCGCCAGCCAGGCACCGCCGAGCGCCAGTGCCAGGAACCACAGGGTCGAGGCGCTGGCGGCGCCGAGGGTGTAGGCGCCCGGCTCCGGTTGCTGCGCCCCGAGCGAGCCGATCAGCACCACCGTGTCGAGGTAGACATGCGGGTTGAGCAGGGTCACCGCCAGGGCCGCGAGCAGCACGGCGCGGCGCGAGCGTGGCGCGGCGTTGCCGCCCTGCAGGCTCTGCGGCCGGGCGGCGCGCCGGAGCGCGAGTACGCCGTACCAGAGCAGAAACGCCGCGCCGCCCCAGCGGGTGACTTCCAGCAGCAACGGGTTGCTCGCCAGCACGGCGGCCAGGCCGAAGACGCCGAGACTGACCAGCAGCACGTCGCAGAGGATGCACAGGGCCGCGACCGGCAGATGGTGCTCGCGGCGCAGGCTCTGGGCGAGGACGAAGGCGTTCTGCGCACCGATGGCCATGATCAGGCCAGCCGCCACCAGGAGTCCGTTGATATAGCTTTGCCAGATGGCCGTCATGTCCGCTCGCCTTGTGTCGTATTTGCAATGCTGGCGAGTCTGGGGGCTGCTGCGCTATAAGAGAAACGAATCTTGGTTAACTGGCATTAGGAAAACTGATGTTCGATTACAAACTGCTGGCGGCGCTTGCTGCAGTCGTCGAGCAGGCCGGCTTCGAGCGCGCGGCGCAGACGCTGGGGCTCTCGCAATCGGCGGTGTCGCAGCGGGTCAAGCTGCTCGAGGCGCGTGTCGGCCAGCCGGTCCTGCTGCGGGGTACACCGCCCCGGCCAACCGCGCTGGGCCAGCGCCTGCTCAATCATGTGCAGCAGGTGCGCCTGCTCGAACGCGACCTGCAGGGCCAGGTGCCGGCGCTGGACGACAATCGCCTGCCGGAGCGCCTGCGCATCGCCTTGAACGCGGACAGTCTGGCGACCTGGTGGGCTGGTGCGGTGGCGCCGTTCTGCGCCGACCATCGGGTACTGCTCGAGCATGTGGTGGAGGACCAGGCGGTCGGCCTCAAGCGCATGCGCGCCGGGGAAGTGGCGGGCTGCGTCTGCGCCGCCGAGCGGCCAGTGGCGGGGGCGCGCAGCCAGTACCTGGGGGCGATGCGCTACCGCGCGCTGGCGAGCCCGGCCTTCATCGAGCGATACCTGCCGCGGCAGGCGGCGGCCGAGGATCTGGCGCGGGTGCCGGCCATCGTCTTCGGGCCGGACGACCGTCTGCAGCATCGCTACATGGCCGCGGTCGGGGGTACCGAGACGTTCGTCCATCACCTGTGCCCTCATCCGAGGGCTTCGTGCGCATGCTGCAGAGCGGTCTCGGCTGGGGGCTGGTGCCGCAATTGCAGGTGCGCGGCGAACTCGCGCGCGGCGAACTGGTCGATGTGCTGTCGGGACCGCCTATCGATGTGCCGCTCTACTGGCACCACTGGCGTAACGGTGGCGCGTTGCTGGACGAACTGACCCGGCATCTGGTGCGTTGCGCCGGGGTCTGGCTGGTGGCCGAATGAACGACTGCCCGCGCAGGCCTCAGGCGAGTACCCGCTGGCCTCGATAGATCCGCACGCTGGGCCCGCTGTTGGCGCTACTGCGCGGCGGGGAAGGCGGCGGTTCGGGGATCTGGTCGCTGAAGGCGGCGAGCTGGCGGCCCAGGTCGCGGGTCAGCTCGTCGTTGGAGCGCATGCAGCCGGCAAGCATTGCCGTGATGGCGTCCGGCTGGTTGAGGTGGATGTCCAGTTGCTGTTCATCGCGAAGTCTGCGACGCAGGCTGCGCATGCAGTCGATAACCGCCTTGTTCAGCTCCATGAAGTATTCCTCGATTGCCCTTAGGGCCCAACATCCCTGTTGGAAATGTCTATCCGTTGGCGGAACCAACTTAGCAAGGGATGTACCAAGTCCGCGCTGAGCGGCATTCCGCCTGCGGGAATGGCGGCCGAGGCGGCCGATTGCCGCGGCGTGCAGCCCGGCTGCCCGGCATGGCAGGGGGCGATGCCGGCATGTCCGGTTCGCCTCCCGCGGCAGGAAAAAGTGCACCGCAATGCGCGATCCAGGCGGCGCGCTGCTCTAGCCCGGTGCATCCGGCCGGGCAGGCGATCGCCGCTGATGCCCGTCATTCGAATCGTTATACTGCGCGTTGTTTCTTGCTCCGCGCCATTGAAGGTAAACCATGCGCAACGATGCTCACGACGAACTGGAAAACATCCCCAGCCTGACCGCAGGTCGCGACCGTGTGGAGCCCTACCCGGCACCGGATCTCGAGCCGTTGCCCAGGGGCGCGGCCGAGCGGGACGACGATGGCCGCTCCCGGCAGAAGCGCCGCCCCGGCAGCGGCGGCAAGGCGAGCACGGCCCCGCTGTGGGTGATGGTGCTGGCGCTGCTGATCAGCCTCGGCGCGCTGGGCTGGTGGAGCTATCAGAAGATCGCCATGCTGGAAATGCAGCTGGTCGCCACCCAGGAAAGCTTCGCGCGCATCAGCGAGGATGCTGCCGGGCAACTGCAGGATATTTCCGGCAAGGTGGTGGCGAACGAATCCAACGTGACCACCGAAAGCGAGGCGGTGAAGCTGCGGATCAAGCAGCTGGAGCAGCAGGCCACGGAACTCGCCCGCAAGCAGCAGGCCTTCGCCACCGAGCAGCAGAGCCTGGCCGGCCGGCAGGGCAACCAGGACCGCAGCCTGGAAGACCATGGCAAACGCCTGGAGCGCCTGGGCGCCGACCTGCAGGGGCAACAGGGCGCCGCCGCGACCCTGGCCGACAACCTCAAGGCGCTGGGCAGCGAACAGGCAGCGCTGAAGTCCGCGCTGGACGAGCAGGGCAAGCTGGCCGGGCGGGTCGACAGCTTGAGCAAGGACGTTGCGGCGCTCAAGCAGGGCGGCAACCAGAGCCAGGCGATCAGCCGTCTCGAGCAGGACATCCTGGTCCTGCGCAGCGAACTGGACAACCGCCCGGCGCCGAGCAGCAATACCGCGGAATTCGATTCCTTCCGCGCCCAGGTCACCCGCACCATCAATGCCATGCAGGGGCAGATCGCCAACCTGCAGGGGCAGATCGACGCGCGCTAGAACGCGCAAGGCGCGCTTGGCAAGGGCCGCTGGGACAATCCGCGCCAGCGGCCCGAGTGACGCCATTCCCCGCTACAGGTCCCAGGCCAGGGACAGGCCGAGCCCGTGGTCGCGGTTGTCGGTGCCTGGTAGTGATAGTTGGCGCGCACCGCCAGCCCCGGCGCCAGTTGGTGCGCCAGGCCGACGCTGAAGCGTGTCTGGTCGCCGGTCGGGACCGCTCCCGGCAGCTCGAAGCTGTTGCCCGGCACGCTGTTGAGGGACATGCGCAGGTCCTCGCGTTCGTCGTCCTCACGCTCCACTTCCCGCGCCACCTCGCCGAATAGCCGCGTGCGCTCGCTCAGCGCGTAGTCGCCGAACAGGCCGAGCGACAGGCGCAACGAGTCGAGCTCCTGGTCGTGGTAGGTCAGCGCCGTGGAGCGTGCGCCCTTCTCGCTGTAGCCGTCGACCTCGACCTTCTGGTAGCTGGCACCGATGAAGGGGCCGAACTGCAGCCGCTCGCCCACCTGCATCAGGTTGAAGCCGGTCTTTGCCGCGACGCCCCAGAGCGTGCCTTCGGTATCGCCCTTTTCCGCGCGCTCGGTGATGCCGAGGGCGAACGTGCGCTTGAGGTCGTGATAGTCCAGGTAACCGGCGCTGAGGCTGATGTCGGCGAACAGGCGCTGCTGCTCGTAGCGGGCGAAAGCCGTGGCCAGGTAACTGCGCATCTCGTACTCGGAGTCGGCCCGTCCCAGTTCCAGCGTGTTTTCCGCCAGGCCGAGGCTGAGCCCGGCCAGCCAGGCCTCGCTGATCCGCCGGGTGGCGCCCACCGCCAGGCTCGGGCTGTGGCCGTCGCCGCCACCGTAGCCGTCGTACTCGGGGCGCCGGTAGCCGCCCTGGACGAAGGCACGCCAGCTGCCGATCTCCTGCCAGTTGCCGCGCTGGGCCGCCAGTTCGTCGTCGAGCTGGCGCAGGTGCGCGCGCAATGCGGAACGTCCCATTTCCGGCAGCAGCGAGATTTCCCAGGGCGCGGAGAGGATCGAATACATGTAGTCGGCGCTGATCTGGTGGACTGCGGTGGTCGGGTGCACGCCGTCGTTGAACAGCAGCCGGCTCGGGTCCGGGGTGGCGCTGTTGATGCCGTAGGTCGGGTCTTCCAGGCAGTCGGGCGCGGCGGCATCCGGGCCGGGATCGAAGCACACCGAGGTCTGCGGCACGGCCGGGTCGAAACCGAAGCCGGCCAGATCGGCACGCACCTCGCTCAGCAACAGGCGGTTGTTGAGCAGCACGTAGTTGCCGCCCTGGGCCTGCAACTGGGCGGACAATTCGGCATTGAACTGGTCACTCAGACCGTTGAGCATCGCGCCCAGGCCCGGCAGGCTGTTGCCCAGCGGCGTGGTGCCGACGTCCGGCAGGTCCGAGATGACGATATAGCGCGCGCCGGCCGCCTGCAGCGCCGCCACGGCCGCCACCATATTGCCCGCCGCCTGGGCCATGGTGACCGGGTTGCTGGCGAGCTGGAAGATATCGTTGGCGCCGCCGTTCAGGTAGAAGAGGGCATTCGGGTCGACCCTGGGGTTCTCCACCAGGTAGCCGGGGCGTGTGCGGCTGAAGCCGGGCACGGTCGAGGTGCCGGTCAGCGAATCGAGAATCTGGTCGGAGCGGTAACCGCCGACTGCGTAGTTGGTGCCGTCCGGATTGCCGGTCAGCGGCTCGGGCAGGACCGGTGTCGATGGCAGCGACTGCAGCCCCAGCTGGCTGGCGAGCAGCTGCGTGGCCACCTGGCCGGCATATTCCACATTGCCGGCGGCATAGGTCGGGCCGGTACGGTTGGTGAAGCGCAGGCCGCCGGTGGGTGTGCCGTTGGCAAGCGGACTGAACTGGTCGGGGTAGTTGCCGGCATCGCTCAGCGAGTCGCCGAAATTGACGAACTGGCTGAACGGGCCGGAGTCGGCGGTGGCCATGGCGGGGGCGCAGGCGAGCAGCATGGCTGCCGCAAGCGGCTTGAGAGCGCTTTGCACGGGTATCTCCTTATTGTTGTTCTTGTGGATACGTCGCCTGCTCGGGCGACTCGGCCACGCTAGCGGCTGCCGTCCAGGTTCATAAGCCCTCGAAAGGGCGATTTCTCCAGCGCGAGGCCGCTCGCTCTTAAGTATGAGTGGCGCCTTGCTTCGACCGCGCCGCGGGTTGGATGTGCGAGCCGCGGCGAAGCATTTTGTTACCTATCCGTTCAGATAGGGGGTGTTCCTTGTCCTGGCTCAACAGTCGTAGCCATATGGCTGATTAGTATCGCTCGCGCTGACTTTCGCGCCGTCGGCCGCGGCGCGGAACCGGGACGACTCTTTGCCTTGCCTTGAAACGGATTTGAAGTGCCCAGCCATCGGCAGCTGCGCTTGCAGGCTGCATGTCGCTGTGCGAAGAACCAATCCCTCATCGAGTGGACAACAATAAAATGCCATCGCTCATCGATCTGCTGCGCAACCGATTGACCACGCTGCTGCCCAGCGAGCTTAAGCCCAACGAGTTGCGCCACCTGCTGGCGCCCCGGCGCCATTCCCTGCTGCTGTGCCAACGCCGCGCGACGCTGATCGTCAATCGCGTACGGCTGTTCGCCTTCCTCTTCGCAGTGCTGACCCCGCTGTGGAGCCTGATCGATCTGATGGTCTTCGAGACGCCGTTGTGGCTGGCGCTGGCCGGGTTCCGGATGATGGCCTGCCTGGCATTCACCTGCCTGCTGCTGTTCTACCGACCGAGCGGCAACCTGCTGGACGCCTATCGGGCCATCGCGATCCTGTTCGCCATCCCGACCATCTTCTACATCGCCTCGCACACCTTGCTCGGCAGCTACCAGCTGGCGCAATTTTCCGCGGTGGTCGGTGCCGGCTACGCCTTCCTGCCGTTCGTGCTGATGGCGGGGCTGACCATCTTCCCGCTGACGCTGGTGGAAAACCTGGTGCTGGCCTGCCTGCTGTTGCTGGCGCAGGCGCTGGCCGGCTATCTGAGCTGGGCGACCCTGAACTGGCCGTCGTTCGCCGGCGCCTTCTGGCTGCTGATCCTGATCGCCGGCGTCGCCAGCCTGGCCAGCATGAGCCAGCTGGCATTCATGATCGCTCTGGTGCGCCAGGCCATCCGCGACCCGCTCACCGGCATATTCTCCCGTGGCAGCGGCGAGGAAATCCTCCGCCTGCAATGGGACTCGGCGCAGCGCAACGATGGCGCGCTGGCGCTGGCATTCATCGATCTCGATCACTTCAAGTCGATCAACGACAGCCATGGCCACGAAGCCGGTGACCGTGTGCTGCGCGAGGCCGCCGGCCGCCTGGTGGGCACCCTGCGCGGCTCGGACAGCCTGCTGCGCTGGGGCGGCGAGGAATTCCTGCTGATCATGCCGGACACCGACATGGCGCAGGCGCACCAGGCGCTGCAGCGTATCGTCGGGCAGGGGCTGGGCATGCGCCCGGACGGCATGGCGCTGACCGCCAGCATAGGCCTGGCGGAGCGTCGCGCCGACCAGACCGGCGACTTCCGCGAACTGCTCGAACTGGCCGACCAGCGCATGTATAGGGCCAAGACCGAAGGCCGCAATCGCCTGTGCGCGGCTTCGAACGGCGAGCACGCCGAGAACCGCGCCGATAGCTAGCCGCCGGCTCGGCCGTTCAGGTCGAAGACGTACCTGAGGTAGCTGACGAAGGCTTCGTCGCGGCACATGGTCTTGCCCGGCGAGTCGGAGATCTTCGCCACCGGCTGGCCGTTGCAGGCGGTCATCTTGATGACCATGTTGGTCGGCTCCACTCCCGGGATGTCGCAGGTCAGGCCGGTGCCGATGCCGAAACTGGCATTGCTGCGGCCGGCCAGCGCACGGTGGATGTGCAATGCCGAGGCGAAGTCCAGGCCGTCGGAGAACACCAGCTGGCGTGTCATCGGGTCGATGCCCAGGTGCTGGTAATGCGCGATGGCCTTCTCCGCCCATTCGAGCGGGTCGCCGGAATCGTGGCGCAGGCCATCGAAGAGCTTGGCGAAGAACAGGTCGAAATCGCGCAGGAACGCGTCCATGGTGATGCAGTCGGTCAGGGCGATGCCCAGCGCGCCGCGGTACTCGCGCACCCAGCAGTCCAGCGCGGCGATCTGGCTGTCGATCAGCCGCGGGCCGAGCTGCTGGTGCGCCATGATCCATTCGTGGGCCATGGTACCCATCGGCCTGACCCCCAGGGTGCGCGCCAGGTGGACGTTGCTGGTGCCGACGAACCGGCCGGGAAAACCCTGTTGCAGCTGCGCGACGATCATCTGCTGGACGGCGAAGGAGAACCGTCGTCGGGTGCCGAAATCCGCCAGGGTGAAGGTGGCCAGTTCCTCGGCGCTGGCCTGCTGGCGCAGCCAGGCGAATTTTTCCTCCAGCCGGTCGTGCGCCTGCTCCAGGCTGACCGTCGGGTAGCGTGCGCGGTTGCGTACCTCGCTGATGGTCGCCAGCAGCGGCACCTCGAACAGGATCACGTGGAGCCAGGGGCCGCGCAGATGGATCACCAGCTCGCCGCCTTCGACCTCCACGCGCAGGTAGCGCAGGTCGAAGCGAAACAGGCCGAGGAAGCGGATGAAGTCCGGCTGCATGTAGGGAATTCGTTCGAGGAACGCCAGTTCGTCCGGCGTCATCCGCAGGTCGGCAAGCGCCTCGATCTGCTGGCGGATGTCGTCCAGGTAGGGCGCCAGGTTTTCCCCCGAGCGGCTACGGAAGGCCCACTCCACCTCGGCGTTGGGGTAGTGATGCAGCACCGCCTGCATCATGGTGAGCTTGTAGAAATCGGTGTCCAGCAGACTCTGGACGATCCGTTCGGAGAATGCGCTGCTGCTCATCCGGCGACTCCTGGATCGAAGGTTGGCCCATGATCATACGGGAAAGTCGCCGTTGGTCGTCTACGGGCGGTGCGTTTATCCGCCGGTAATAATGTTTGCGCAGTCTGTGCTTTTATGTCGTGGCTTTTTATGTGGGCTGTTTGTGCGGGCTGCCGTGAACTCTATGTTTGCCATGCATTTAATGGCGCGTCGATAGTTTTTATATGCGTTTTCATAAGTGCTCGGTAACTTTCCGTTTTTTCTTATATGAAAAAGAAGGGTGGGAACCGTAGTTCCCACCCCTTTCTTTTACTGCCGCCCGTAATTAGCTGCTGCGGCCGCCGCCGTGGCTGCTCTGACCGCCTTTGCGGCCTGCTTCGGAGGCTTTCTCACGGTCGTTGGCGAAGTTGCCACCGCTGTTGTGGCCGCCCTTGCGGCCTGCTTCGGAAGCTTTCTCTCGATCGTTGGCGAAGTTGCCGGGGTTGTTGCTTGCCATGTCTTTTTCTCCTCAATGGATAGAGACTTTCACACAGGGCTGAAAGAGAGAGGTCAATCAGCCTTCTATGTGTCAGAGGAGGGAACGCTGTAGGAGTTTCGCCAGGATTCCAAGTGCAGACGAATGGTTTTCCCCATGCCATGTAGGACTATGGCTCGGTGGAATTACAAGCGAAACGGTACAACTTTGCGCAGGCAACTTCCGGATATGGGCCAGTGCCTGTTTGGTCAGTTCGGTTAGTCGGTTTCGGCGCTCCGGGCCCCGATACGGCGTTGCCGCTCCTCGTCACAGCGCCTTGTAACCGCACAGGCCACTGGTTGCCGGAGCTCAGGCAGTGAGCGCCTGCTGGCGCTGGGCGAGCAGACGCATCACATAGCCGATCTTCAGCGCCGTGGGGCCGAGGATGACCAGTGCATGCGAGGCGACCAGCGTGCCCAGTGCCAGATGGCGATCGAAGAAATAGGCGCCGCTGACGCCGAGCAGCAACAGCAGCAGGCCGCCGAGCATCAGCGCGTTGGCCATCTTCAGCAGGTGTTGCGGGGCGGGATGATGCCGGAACATGGTTAACCTCCGTGGGGCGAGGTGAAGCCGGCCCGCATCGCGCGGGCCGGAAGCGGGTCACTCGAGGGCCGAGGCCGGGCCGAAGAACTCGTAGCGGGTCTGTCGCTCCGGCACGCCCAGGGCCTTCAGCTGGCGTTTGACTGCGGCCATGAAGGGCCTGGGGCCGAGGAAATAGGCATCCAGGTCCCGGTCGGCCGGCAGCCACTCGGCCAGGCGCTGCTCGGTCAGGCGTCCGACCGCGTCGGGCGCGGCGTCCGCCGCGAGGTGCTCTTCGTAGCAATAGAAGCGCTTGAGTTGCGCGTGGCGTTCGGCGAGGGCATCCACCGCATGGCGGAAGGCGTGCACGCCGGCATTGCGGGCGCAGTGGATGAAATGCACCGGGCGCGAAGTCTTCAGCGCCTGTTCGAGCATCGCCAGGGTCGGGGTGATGCCGACGCCGCCGCTGATCAGCACCAGCGGCTTGTCGCTCGGCTGCAGGACGAACTCGCCGGCCGGGGCGAACAGTTCCAGGCTGTCGCCTTCGCTCATGCCATGCAGCGCATTGGAGACGCGCCCGCCGGGCTCGCGCTTGACGCTGATGCGGTATTCGCTGCCGTTGCCGGCGGCGGACAGCGAATAGTTGCGGCGCACTTCCTCGTCATCGAGCTGCAGGCGCAGGCCGATGTACTGGCCCGGCAGGAAGGTCATCAACGGTCCGCCGTCTTCCGGCTGCAGATGGAACGAGGCAATCTCCTCGCTCTCGGCGACCTTGCGCGCGATGCGAAAGCGCCGGGTCCCGCGCCAGCCACCGGGAGCGGCGGCGCTGGCCTGGTAGAGGCGCTCCTCGGCATCGATGAGGATGTCGGCCAGCTGCTGGTAGGCGGCGGCCCAGGCGTCGATCACCGCGTCGGTGGCGATCTCCTCGCCCAGCACCTCGCGGATGGCCCGCAGCAGGCAACGGCCGACGATCGGGTAATGCTCGGGCAGGACCTGCAGCGCGACGTGCTTGTTGATGACCTGGCCAACCAGCGGGCCGAGGGCCTCGAGCCGGTCGATGTGCCGGGCATACATCAGCACGCCGTTGGCCAGCGCGCGCGGTTGCTCGCCGCTGGCCTGGTGAGCCTGGTTGAACAGCGGGCGCACCTCGGGGTGCTCGCCGAGCATCAGGTTGTAGAAGTGGGTGGTCAGGGCTTCGCCGCCGCTTTCGAGCAGCGGTACGGTGGCCTTGATCAGGTCTCGTTGTTCAGCGCAAAGCACAGGGTTTTCCTCTTGCTGGGAAATGTCCGGTCGCAGGGCGTGCGGGCCGGCTCTGCCTGAGCTGTTTCAATAAGCGTTCCAGGTCTGGAATTGTCTGAAATCAAGGTTTGCGTGAAGGCAAGGGTCGAAACGACCCGGCTGCTGCGCGGTTATCGGAACCCTTTGTGGTGGAATTTACCTTGCGCGAGGAGCCGAACCTCGGTGCTGGCCCTGGCCTCTATATAAGAACCGTCATCAACCGCAGAGGCTGCCATGGAGATCTATCACATCACCCACGAGGACGATCGCTGGGTGCTACGCGAAGAAGGCGACAAGCGCGCACTGATCGAAACATCGACCCGGCAGGACATCCTCGACGAAACCCGCGACTACATGAAACTGCGCACGGCCTCGGTGAGGGTGCATGGCGACGACGGGCGCATCGAGGAAGAACACCTCTACCCGCAGGAACAGGACCCGCTGGCGACCCGTGGTTGAGCCCCGTGGTCCGGGGCTCGCGCGCATGGCGCGCTCCTGCACGCGCTTCCTCCGGGAAACCGGGCGGGCGCCCGGCCGGCGTCAGTCGAGGATTTCGATGCGCAGCGAGTTGGTCGTGCCCGGCTGGCCGAGCGGCACTCCGGCGGTGACCAGCACGGTGTCGCCGCTGCCGGCCATGCCCTGGGCGCGGGCCAGTTCCAGCGCGTTGAGGCAGACCTGCTCCATGTCGCGCATGGGCGCGTCGATCACCGAATACACGCCCCAGGCGACGGTCAGCTTGCGTGCGGTGGCGGGGCTCGGCGTCAGGCTGAGGATCGGCGTCGCCGGGCGCTCGCGCGAGGCACGCAGGCTGGAGCGCCCGGACTCGGTGTAGTTGACCAGCACCGCCACCGGCAGGATGGCGCAGATGCGGCGGATCGCGCAGCTGATGGCGTCCGGCAGGGTGGCCTCGGCGCTCGGCCGGTGCACGTCGAGCTGGGCCTGGTAGTCCGGGCCGCTTTCCACCTGGCGGATGATCTTGCTCATCATGCTCACCGCCTCCAGTGGGTAGTCGCCGGAGGCGGTTTCCGCCGACAGCATCACCGCGTCCGCACCCTCGGCCACAGCGTTGGCCACGTCGGTGACTTCCGCACGGGTCGGGGCCGGGGCGAAGCGCATGGATTCGAGCATCTGCGTCGCAACCACCACCGGGCGGCCGAGCTGGCGGCAGATGCGCACGATGTTCTTCTGGATGCGCGGCACGTTTTCCGGCGGTACCTCCACGCCCAGGTCGCCACGCGCCACCATGATCGCGTCGGACAGCCTGGCGATCTCGCGCAGGTGCTGCACCGCGGAAGGCTTTTCGATCTTGGCCATGAGGAAGGCTCGCTCGCCGATCAGCTTGCGCGCCTCCTGGATGTCCTGCGGGCGTTGCACGAACGACAGCGCCACCCAATCCACGCCCAGCTCGAGGCCGAAGGTCAGGTCCTGGCGGTCCTTCGCCGTCAGCGGCGAAAGCTCCAGCACCGCCTCCGGCACGTTCACGCCCTTGCGGTCGGACAGCTCGCCGCCGGCCACCACGCGGGTCTCGATGGCGTCGGCATGGCGCTCGACGACCGTCAGGCGCAGGCGACCATCGTCGATCAGCAGCTGCATGCCCGGTTCCAGCGCCGCGATGATTTCCGGGTGCGGCAGGTTCACGCGCCGGCTGTCGCCCGGTGTCGGGTCCAGGTCCAGGCGAAAGGCCTGGTCACGCTCAAGGCGGACCTTGCCGGCGGCGAAACGGCCGACTCTGAGCTTGGGCCCCTGCAGGTCCATGAGGATGCCGATCGGCTGGTTCAGCTCCTGCTCGACCTGGCGAATCCAGGCGAAGCGCTCGGCGTGGTCGCTGTGCTCGCCGTGGCTGAAGTTCAGGCGGAACAGGTTCACGCCGGCCTCGACCAGTGCGCGCACGTCGTCGACGCTGCGGGTGGCCGGGCCGAGGGTGGCGAGAATCTTGACCTTCTTGTCGTGTGTCATGGCGGGGCTCTGGGGCAGTTGTTGTTCTGATGCGCGCCTGAACGAGGTGGAGGCCGTCAATCCGACGACGGCAGGATCAGGATGGCGCGAAAGTCGTTGACGTTAGTGCGCGTCGGGCCGGTGACGATCAGGCTGTCCAGCGCGGCGAAGTAGCCATAGCCGTCGTTGTCGGCCAGCGAGTCGGCGGCACGCAGGCCCAGCGCCTCGGCGCGGGCAAAGCTGTCCGGGGTCATCAGCGCGCCGGCGTTGTCCTCCGAGCCGTCGATGCCATCGGTGTCGCCGGCCAGGGCGTAAACGCCGGGCAGACCTTGCAGCGCTTCGGTCAGGGCGAGCAGGAACTCGGCATTGCGCCCGCCGCGTCCGTTGCCGCGCACGGTGACGGTGGTCTCGCCGCCGGACAGGATCACGCAGGGCGCGGCGATCGGCTGGCCGTGCAGCACCACCTGGCGGGCGATGCCGGCATGCACCTTGGCCACTTCGCGTGCTTCGCCTTCCAGATCACCGAGGATCAGTGGGGTGATACCGGCGTCAAGGGCCGCCTGGGCCGCGGCATCGAGGGACTGCTGCGGCGTGGCGATCAGCTGGAAGTGGCTGCGCGAGAGCATCGGATCGCCCGGCTTGAGGGTTTCCGAGCGCGGATCCTCGAGCCAGGCGCGCACATTGGCTGGCACCTCGATGTGGTAACGCTCGAGAATCGCCAGCGCCTCGGCCGACGTGGTGGGGTCGGCGACGGTGGGGCCGGAGGCGATCACCGTGCTTCGTCGCCGGGCACGTCGGAGATCGCGTAGGTGTACACGCTGGCCGGCCAGCAGGCTCTGGCCAGGCGGCCGCCCTTGATCGCCGAGAGGTGCTTGCGCACGCAGTTCATCTCGCCGATGTGCGCGCCGGAGCGCAGCAGCGCCTTGTTGATCGCCTGCTTGTCCGCCAGCGAGATGCCTTCGGCCGGCAATGCCAGCAATGACGAGCCGCCGCCGGAGAGCAGGAAGATCACCCGATCGCTTTCCTCGAGGTTGCTGACCAGCTCCAGCACACGGCGGGCGACGCGCTCGCCGGCGTCGTCCGGGACCGGGTGTGCGGCTTCCACCACTTCGATACGCCGGCAGTCGGCGTGGTGTTCGTAGCGGGTCACCACCAGTCCGGACAGTTCACCTTCCCAGACCTTCTCGATGGCTTCTGCCATGGCCGCGGCCGCCTTGCCGGCGCCGATGACGATGGCTCGGCCGCTGCGGTCTTCGGGCAGGTGGTCGGCGAGTACATGGCGCGGATGGGCGGCCTCGATGGCACTGTCGAACAACTGGCGCAGCAGGGCTTGCGGGTCGAGGGTCATCTGAAGCTCCTTGTATGAGGTCTGCAACCGATTCCAGACCTTAGGGCTCGCCAATGCAAGCGCTAAGGTCTGCAATTGAAATCGACCCGCCCGGCAGTCGGGCCGTGACTCCTTGTGCCGGGCGAATCGAAAAGGTGCCGTCTGGTGACGGCGGTCGGGCTGAGATGCGCAGGTCATGCTGGTCGTGGGGAGACGCGATGATTCCGACCTGACGCACCTCTGGCCCGGCCCTTTGAGCGGCGCTGCGCGGGCGTTGCGATGACCCACCACCCGGTCTGTCTGTCCCTGAAGGTGGGGTCGCTGGCCCATTGCAGCGTGCTCGAAGGCTTTACTCCTTGCGGATCGAGAAGTTGGCCATGTGCTCCAACCCCTTGATCAGCGCCGAATGGTCCCAGCCGCTGCCGCCGATTGCCGCGCAGGTGCTGAACACCTGCTGGGCATTGGCGGTGTTGGGCAGGTTCAGGCCCAGCTCGCGGGCACCGGCCAGGGCGAGGTTGAGGTCCTTCTGGTGCAGGCTGATGCGGAAGCCCGGGTCGAAGGTGCCCTTGATCATGCGCTCGCCGTGCACCTCGAGAATCTTCGAGCCGGCGAAACCGCCCATCAGCGCCTCGCGCACCTTGGCCGGGTCGGCACCGTTGCGTGCGGCGAACAGCAGTGCCTCGGCGACCGCCTGGATGTTCAGCGCGACGATGATCTGGTTGGCCACCTTGGCAGTCTGGCCATCACCGTTCTCGCCGACGCGGGTGATGTTCTTGCCCATCGCCTGGAACAGTGGCAGCGCGCGGTCGAAGGCCGTTTCGCTACCGCCGACCATGATCGACAGGGTGGCCGCCTTGGCGCCGACTTCGCCACCGGATACCGGGGCGTCGAGGTATTCAGCGCCGGTGGCCTTGATCTTCTCGGCGAACTGCTTGGTGGCGGTGGGGGAGATCGAACTCATGTCGATCACCACCTTGCCGGCGCCGACGCCGGCGGCCACGCCATCGGCGCGGAACAGCACGTCTTCGACCTGCGGGGTGTCCGGCACCATGACGATGATGAACTCGGCTTCCTGGGCGACTTCCTGCGGATTGGCCAGGCCGATGGCGCCGGCTTCGGTCAGTTCGGCCGGTGCCTGGTCGTGGTGCTGGGACAGGAAGATCTGATGGCCGGCCTTCTGCAGGTTGATTGCCATGGGCTTGCCCATGATGCCGGTGCCGATGAATCCGATTTTAGCCATGAGTGTTCTCCTCGATTCTGTGGTGCAGGCCGCTGTGCGGCCCGCGTTGCTGCCTGGGCGGCGCGCTGTTGATCAGATGGCGTTGTGGCTTTTCAGCCAGCCAAGGCCGGCTTCGGTGGTAGTGGCCGGCTTGTACTCGCAGCCGACCCAGCCCTGGTAGCCGATGCGATCCAGATGCTCGAACAGGAAGCGATAGTTGATCTCGCCGGTGCCTGGCTCGTTGCGTCCGGGGTTGTCCGCCAGCTGGATATGGTTGATCGCGGCCAGGTTGTTCTCGATGGTGCGCGCCAGGTCTCCCTCCATGATCTGCATGTGGTAGATGTCGTACTGCAGGAACAGGTTGGCGTGACCGACCTTGCCGCGGATCTCCTGCGCCTGGGAGGTGTTGTTGAGGAAGAAGCGCGGAATGTCGCGGGTGTTGATCATCTCCATCACCAGGCGGATGCCGGCCTCCTCGAGCTTCTGCGCGGCGTAGCGCAGGTTTTCGATAAAGGTGATTTCCAGCTGGCCGAGATCGGCGCCACGCGGGGCGATGCCGGCCAGGCAGTTGACCTGGGTGTTGCCCAGCACCTTGGCGTAGGCGATGGCCTTGTCCACGCCGGCGCGGAACTCCTCGACCCGCTCCGGCAGGATGGCGATGCCACGCTCGCCGCCGGCCCAGTCACCGGCCGGCAGGTTGAACAGCACCTGGGTCAGCTTGTTGGCATCCAGCTGAGCCTTGATCTGCTCGGCAGGGAAGTCATAGGGGAACAGGTACTCGACACCGGAAAAGCCGGCCTGGGCGGCAGCGGCGAAGCGGTCCATAAAGTCCTGCTCGGTGAACAGCATCGACAGGTTGGCGGCAAAGCGGGGCATGGTTTTCTCCTGATCTGTAGGGATCACATTCGGTTTCGCATTGCGGTGGTGTGGTGGCCACCCGGGGTGTTGCGTTTGCGGTGGATATGCTTCGCGATATCCACCCTACGGTCCGAAGTGTTCGTAGGATGGAGGGCCGCGAAGCGTCTTCCACGCGTCTGGTTACGGTTGAATCAGTCCAGCAATCCAACCGCGGTCGGGGCATCTTCCCGGCCTGCGGCCAGCGCCTCGAACTCGTTGATCGCGTCGATCTCGGTGCCCATGGCGATGTTGGTCACCCGCTCGAGGATCACCTCGATCACCACCGGCACGCGGTGTTCGGCCATCCAGGCCTGGGCCTGCTCGATGGCCGGGCGCAGGTCTTCCTGCTTGAACACGCGCAGCGCCTTGCAGCCCAGGCCCTCGACCACCGCGACGTGATCGACGCCGTAGCCTTCCATGCCGCTCTGGTCGGCATTGATGTTCTCGAAGCCCAGCTGCACGCAGTAATCCATGTCGAAGCCGCGCTGCGCCTGGCGGATCAGCCCGAGGTAGGCGTTGTTCACCAGGATGTGCAGGTAGGGCAGCTTGAACTGCGCACCGACGGCCAGTTCCTCGATCATGAACTGGAAGTCGTAGTCGCCGGACAGCGCCACCACCTTGCGGGTCGGGTCCGCGGCAACCACACCGAGCGCCGCCGGAATGGTCCAGCCGAGCGGACCGGCCTGGCCGCAGTTGATCCAGTGGCGCGGCTGGTAGACGTGCAGGAACTGCGCGGCGGCGATCTGCGACAGGCCGATGGTGCTGACGTAGCAGGTGTCCTTGCCGAAGGCGTTGTTCATGCACTGGTACACGCGCTGCGGCTTCATCGGCACGCTGTCGAAGTTGGTCTTGCGCAACATCGTGCGCTTGCGTTCCAGGCAGTCGGCGGCCCAGGCGCGGCGATCCGGCAGACGCCCTTCGGCCTTGCGCGCCTTGGCCACGTCGACGAACAGCTCCAGTGCGGCGCGGGCATCGGAGACGATGCCGTAGTCCGGCGCGAATACCCGACCGATCTGGGTCGGCTCGATGTCGACGTGGACGAAGGTGCGGCCCTTGGTATAGGTCTCCACGGAGCCGGTGTGACGGTTGGCCCAGCGGTTGCCGATGCCGAGCACGAAGTCGGATTCGAGCAGGGTCGCGTTGCCGTAGCGGTGGCTGGTCTGCAGCCCGCACATGCCGGCCATCAGCGGATGGTCGTCGGGGATCGAGCCCCAGCCCATCAGCGTCGGGATCACCGGCACGCCCACGGTCTCGGCGAATTCCACCAGCAAGGCCTCGGCCGCGGCGTTGTAGATGCCGCCACCGGCGACGATCAGCGGGCGCTCGGCGGCGCAGAGCATGTCGATGGCTTTCTCGATCTGCTTGCGGGTTGCCGCCGGCTTATAGACCGGCAGCGGCTCGTAGGTGTCGACGTCGAACTCGATCTCGGCCATCTGCACGTCGAACGGCAGGTCGATCAGCACCGGGCCGGGGCGGCCGGAGCGCATCACGTGGAAGGCCTGCTGGAACACGCGCGGGACCAGTGCCGGCTCGAGTACGGTGACCGCCCACTTGGTGACCGGCTTGGCGATGGACTCGATGTCCACGGCCTGGAAGTCTTCCTTGTGCAGGCGGGCACGCGGCGCCTGGCCGGTGATGCAGAGGATCGGGATGGAATCGGCCGAGGCGGAGTACAGGCCGGTGATCATGTCGGTGCCGGCCGGGCCCGAAGTGCCGATGCACACGCCGATGTTGCCAGGCCGGGCTCGGGTATAGCCCTCGGCCATGTGCGAGGCGCCCTCGACGTGGCGGGCGAGGATGTGGCGGATGCCGCCGTCGGCCCGCAGGGCGGAATACAGCGGGTTGATCGCCGCGCCGGGAATGCCGAAGGCGGTGTCGATGCCTTCCTTGCGCATTACCGCGACGGCGGCATCGATTGCTCTCATGCGGGCCATGGTTCTTCCTCCTCGAGGGATCCGATAGTTTTTGTAGGTGGCCCAAGCATGCCGGCCTGGATTCCATGGCGGAATTGGCCGAGACTTCAGTTCTGTCGATATCAGGAGTATCGAATGGACCGCTATACGACCCTGCGCAGCTTCGTGCTGGTGGCCGACTGCGGCAGCTTCGCCGCCGCCGCGCATCAGGAAAACGTCACCCCGGTGGTGATGGGCCGGCGCCTGGATGCGCTGGAGCGGCACCTGGGGGTGAAGCTGATGCACCGCTCCACCCGCGGGCTGTCGCTGACCGACCTGGGCGAGCAGTACCTGGAGCGGGCGCGGGCGCTGCTCAAGGAGTTCGACGAGGTGGATGCCAGCATCAGCCACGACCGCACCTCGGTGCGCGGCCACCTGGTGGTCTCGGCGCCGGCGGCGTTCGGCCGCCGGCACATCGGCCCGCACGCGCCGGCGTTCCAGGCGCGCTATCCGGACCTGCAGCTGTCGTTCAACTTCACCGACAGCGTGGTCGACCTGGTGCGCCACGGCTACGACATGGGCATCCGTATCGGCGAGGTCACCGACCCCAACTACGTGGCGCTCAAGCTGTTCCCCAACCGGCGGGTGGTCTGCGGCGCACCGGAGTACTTCGCCACCCACGGCACGCCGCAGACGCTGGAGGAGCTGGCGCGGCACAACTGCCTGGCGTTCAACCTGCAGGGCGGCCAGCAGCGCGGCTGGACCTTCCTGCGCGATGGCAAGCAGGTGGCGATCCGCGTGGCCGGCAACCTGGACTGCAACGATGGCGAGCTGCTGTTCGACTGGGTCAAGCAGGGCCTCGGGATCGGCTGGCGTTCGACCTGGGAGATCCAGGCCGAGCTCAAGCGCGGCGAACTGGTGACGGTGCTCGACGAGTACGCCCTGCCGGCCTACGACATCCAGGCGGTATACCCGCAGCAGCGCTACCTGCCGGCCAAGGTGCGCTTCTTCATCGACTACCTGAAGGCCATCTACAACGCGCCGGGGTACTGGGAGGTGCGTTGAGATATGTAGGTTGGGTTGAGCTGCGTAGCGGCGAAGCCCAACATCGCACGCAAGCGCTGCCTGATGTTGTGCCCGTTGGGCTTCGCGGCGCTCAACCCAACCTACGTCACTCCGAGCTGCGTCGCTCGCGAGCACCTCCGCACGCTGGTGCGGTCAGAACAGCTGCTACCCTCAAACTCGCCTTCTCGTCGCGAGGCCTGCCGTGGACACGCTGAAAATCGCCACCTTCAACATCAACGGTATCCGTGCGCGCCTGCCGAACCTGCTCGAATGGCTCGAGCGCGAACAGCCCGAGGTGGCGTGCCTGCAGGAGTTGAAGGCCGCCGATGCCGATTTCCCCATCGACGCCATTCGCGGTGCCGGCTACGGCGCGCTCTGGCATGGGCAGAAATCCTGGAACGGCGTGGCGATCCTGGCCCGTGGTGGCGATCCGCTGGAGATTCGCCGCGGCCTGCCCGGCGATCCGGACGACAGCCACAGCCGTTATCTGGAAGCGGCGGCTCATGGCATCGTCGTCGCCAGCCTCTACCTGCCCAACGGCAACCCGCAGCCGGGGCCGAAGTTCGACTACAAGCTGGCCTGGTTCGAGCGGCTGATCGTGCACGCCCGCGGCCTGCTCGACAGCGGCCACCCGGTGGTGCTGGCCGGCGACTACAACGTGGTGCCGACCGACGAAGACATCTACAACACGCGCTCCTGGCTGAAGGATGCGCTGCTGCAGCCGGAAAGCCGCGACGGCTACCGGCGCCTGCTCGCCCAGGGCTGGACCGATGCGTTGCGCGCGCAGCACCCGCAGGCGCGGATCTATACCTTCTGGGATTACTTCCGTCAGCACTGGCCGAAGAACTCCGGCCTGCGTATCGACCACCTGCTGCTCAGCCCCGACCTGGCACCGCGTCTGCGGGACGCGGGCGTCGACCGCTGGGTGCGCGACCAGGAGCATGCCAGCGATCACGCCCCGGCCTGGATCGAGCTGGCCGCGCCACCCGATGGCCCGGCCGCCAAGCGGCGGCGAGCACCGGCCAAATAGTCCCGCCAGCGCGCCTCGCCGGCCGCTGGCGGTTTCGTCGGCGGCCTTCTAAGGTGGGGAAATCGGCGCCCGTGCGGTTGCCCGGGCGTGCACTAGGCTTTCGGCAGGAGGTACGGATGCTCAGGCAAATCGATTCCGCGCTGGCTGCGCAATGCGGGCCGCAATCGCTTCCTCTCCTGGAGATGCTGGAGACGCAGGACCTGTCCCTTGGCGGGATGCTCTGCGAGGCCCTGCATTCGGTACGGACCCATCTCGGCATGGAGGTGGCCTTCATCGCCGAGTTCAGTGGCGAGGAGCGGATATTCCGCTATGTCGATGGCCGTACCGAGCGTGTGACGATCAGCGCCGGTGACGCCGGCCCGCTCGAAGACAGCTACTGCCAGCGTATTGTCGATGGCCGCCTGCCGGAGCTGATCAACGACGCCTCGCAGCTGGCCGAGGCCCTGCTGCTGCCGGTGACCCGCGCGCTGCCGGTGGGCGCGCACCTCAGCGTGCCGATCCGTTTCAGCGACGGCAGACTCTACGGCACCTTCTGCTGTTTCAGCACGCAGCCTGACGGCAGCCTCAACGAGCGGGACCTGAACACCCTGCGGTTGTTCGCCGGTTTCGCCGGCCGCCTGCTCGAATACCAAGTCAGGCGCGAGCGCGGACGTGACGAGATGCAGGCACGGATCCGTTCGGTCCTGGCCGAGCGCGCCTACGCGGTGGTCTACCAGCCCATCGTCCATGTGGGGGAGGGGCGTGTGGTCGGCCATGAGGCGCTGGCGCGCTTTCGCGCGGTGCCGCAGCGCTCCCCTGACCAGTGGTTCGCCGAGGCGGGCCTGGTCGGGCTTCAGCAGGAACTGGAAGTCGCGCTGATCGAGGCGGCTCTGCAGGGGCTCAGGCACCTGCCGGCGGACAGCTACCTCTCGCTCAACGTGTCGCCCGACACGATTCTGGCCGGAGGTCTGGACCAGGTTCTCGGCGGGCAGCCGCTGGACCGGCTGATGCTGGAGGTGACCGAGCATGCCTCGGTTCCGGATTACACGCTCATGGCCGATGTGTTGCGCCCCTTGCGCGAGCGGGGGCTGCGCCTGGCGGTGGACGACGCTGGCGCCGGCTATGCCAGCTTTCGCCACATCCTCAGGCTCAAGCCGGACGTGATCAAACTCGACGGCAGCCTCATCCACAACCTCGACAGTGACGCCGATTGCCGGGCGCTGGCCGCTGCGCTGATCCGCTTCGCCGAGGAGACCGGCTGCAAGGTGGTGGCCGAAGGTGTCGAAACCGAGGCCGAACTCGCGGTGCTGCGCCGGCTGCAGGTCAACAAGGCGCAGGGCTATCTGCTCGGCCGGCCGGCGCCGCTCGAGCAACTGCGCCGCTGAGCACCGCCTTTTGCGCGAAGGTGGCCTGCAGGCCGGTTGCCTCCGGGCGGTTGCGCTGAACCTTTGTTCTTGCGGGGCAGTCGATTTTGAAAGCAGGCCGCGATCATTCCGGCCATTTCAATCGGTCCCGCAGGAGAGAGAAATGGATACGAAAGATACGATTTCCGTACTGAACGATCTGATCGAGACCAGCAAGGATGGTGAGAAGGGCTTCATGGAATGTGCCGAGGACCTGCGCGAGCCGCAGCTCAAGAGCATCATGAACCAGCGCGCGCGCGACTGTGCCACCGCGGCGACCGAGCTGCAGCAACTGGTGCGCACCCTGGGTGGCGCCCCGGAAACCAGCACCAGCGTGGCTGGTGACATGCACCGGCGCTGGGTCGACCTCAAGTCGATGATCACCGGCAAGGACGACGAGGCGATCCTCAACGAATGCGAGCGTGGCGAGGATGTGGCGGTGAGAAGCTACCGCAAGGCGCTGGAGAAGGACCTGCCGGCGGAGGTGCGCACCATCGTCGAGCGGCAGTATCAGGGGGTGCTGCGTAACCATGATCAGGTCAAGGCGCTACGCGATGCGGCACGGGCGCGCGGCTGACCCTGCGCCGGCCGGCCAAGGCGCCGGCTGGCGTTTTTTCACATTTCATGGGGATATGGGTGCTTGGCACCGGACTGGCAAGTTAGGTGTGTTGAATGAAAGTTTTGCTTTCACTGGCGTTTATCGAGCTGCTTGAATACTTGGTTTCGCCCTGCTGGGCGAGTTCCTTTTGGCAGTCGCCCCAAAAGGAACCAAAGTCTTGCCCCTGCATCCGGCCCTGCGCTTCGCTCCGGGTCCGTTCTCTCCATCGCCGCTCCAGGGGTCGGCTTACAAGGGCCATCCATGG
>NZ_AZSV01000073.1:0-22114 GCF_000582595.1 Pseudomonas sp. BAY1663 | reverse complement strand
CGGCAGCGACGTGCAACGCGTCCAGCCCCGAAACGCCCCCACCCACCGCGACACGAAACATCCGCCGCGCAGTTGCTTCCGCGAAATCCCCTGCTACGTTTAGTTTCTAGAACAACAATAAACAATAAGAAGAAGGCGCCCATGACCATCGCTGCGACCCTACTCCGGCTGCGCTCCCCATCCCGCTTCCCCCGCCACCGCAACGCTCGCGGGGCCACAGTGCCCGGATGGCTCGCATTGCAGGCGCCTTTCACCGCATGCCCCGAGCTGACCTGCGCGACCGCGTTCGCGCGTACCTGCCCCGTTTTCCCCTAGACCCCGCGCCGTCCTCGACAGCTCCGGGCGGGGTTGTCCTGTAACGGTCCATCGTGCAAGGAGATACGCATGAAGCTTCCAGCAATTGCAGCGGCAACCCTGACGGCGGCTATCGCCGTTCCCGCCTCGGCCGAGATTTCCGACGGCAAGGTGAAGATCGGCATCCTCAACGACCAGTCCGGCGTGTATGCCGATTTCGGCGGCAAATGGTCATACGAGGCGGCGAAGATGGCGGCCGAGGATTTCGGCGGCAAGGTGCTGGACGCGCCGATCGAGATCGTCACCGCCGACCACCAGAACAAGCCGGACATCGCCTCCAACATCGCCCGCCAGTGGTACGACCGCGAGCAGGTCGACTCGATCATGGAGCTGACCACCTCCTCGGTGGCGCTGGCAGTGCAGGGCATTTCCAAGAGCAAGAAGAAGATCGACCTGGTCACCGGCGCCGCCACCACCGAGCTGACCGGCAAGCAATGCTCGCCCTATGGTTTCCACTGGGCCTACGACACCCACGCGCTGGCAGTCGGCACCGGCGGCGCACTGGTATCCCAGGGCGGCGACAGCTGGTACTTCCTCACCGCCGACTACGCCTTCGGCTATTCGCTGGAGGAGCAGACCGCGACGTTCGTCAAATCCAAGGGGGGCGAGGTCAAGGGCGCGGTCCGCCACCCCCTGGCGACCACCGACTATTCGTCGTTCCTGCTGCAGGCACAATCCTCCGGGGCCAAGGTCATCGGCCTGGCCAACGCCGGCCTGGATACCTCCAACAGCATCAAGCAGGCGGCGGAATTCGGCATCGTCGCCGGCGGCCAGCGCCTCGCCGCGCTGCTGTTCACCCTCGCCGAGGTGCACGGCCTGGGCCTCGACGCCGCGCAGGGGCTGACCCTGACCGAAAGCTTCTACTGGGACCGCGACGACAAGTCGCGCGAGTTCGGCGAACGCTTCTTCAAGCGCACCGGGCGCATGCCGAACATGGTCCATGCCGGCACCTATTCGGGCGTGATGCAGTACCTCAAGGCCATCGAGAAGGCCGGCACCGATGCCACCGAGCCAGTGGCCAAGGCGATGCACGAGATGCCGGTGGACGACGTCTTCGCGCGCAACGCCAAGGTCGGCGCCAACGGCCGGCTGATCAGCGACGTCTACCTGATGGAGGTGAAGAAGCCCGAGGAAAGCAAGCGCGCCTGGGACTACTACAAGGTGCTGGCCACCGTGCCGGGCGACGAGGCCTACATCAAGCCGGCCGACAGCGGCTGCGATCTGGCCGGGCAATGAGCATGGCCGCCGCAGCTCACGCCGGCTTCGCCGGTTCGCCGGCCAGCGAGGCCGAGCTGGACGCGCCCGTGGTGCTCTCGGCGCGCGGCCTGCGCCGTGAGTTCGGCGGCTTCGTCGCGGTCAACAACGTCGATCTGGACGTGCGCCATGCCCGGGTGCACGCCTTGATCGGCCCCAACGGCGCGGGCAAGACCACGGTGTTCAACCTGCTGACCAAGTTCCTGCAGCCCACCGCTGGCAGCATCCGCCTGCTCGACCATGACATCACCCGCACCGATCCGGCCAAGGTGGCCCGGATGGGCCTGGTGCGTTCGTTCCAGATTTCCGCGGTGTTCCCGCACCTGTCGGTGCTGGACAACGTGCGCGTGGCCCTGCAGCGCCCGGGCGGGCTGGCCACCCAGTTCTGGCTGCCGATGCGCTCGCTCAACCGCCTGAACGAGCGCGCCATGCAGCTGATCGAAGCGGTCGGCCTGGCCGACAAGCGCCACGAGCTGGCCGCCGACCTCTCCTACGGACGCAAGCGCGTACTGGAAATCGCCACCACCCTGGCACTGGAGCCCAAGGTGCTGCTGCTCGACGAACCCATGGCCGGCATGGGCCATGAGGACGTGCACGTGGTCGCCGAGATCATCCGCGAGGTCGCCACCCAGCGCGCCGTGCTGATGGTCGAGCACAACCTCAAGGTGGTCGCCGACCTGTGCCATCAGGTGACCGTATTGCAACGCGGCGAAATCCTCACCTCCGGCGACTACCGCACGGTCAGCCAGGACGAGCGCGTGCGCGTGGCCTACATGGGGACCGAACATGACTGAAAGCGCACCCCTGCTGTCGGTACGCGACCTCAACGCCTGGTATGGCGAAAGCCACGCCCTGCACGGCATCGACCTGGACGTTCATCAAGGCGAGACGGTGACCCTGCTCGGGCGCAACGGCGTGGGCAAGACCACCGCGCTGCGCGCCATCGTCGGCATCATCCGCAAGCGCAGCGGCAGCATCCGCTTCGACGGCAAGGACATGCTGCGCGTGCCGCTGCACCGCACCGCGCGCCACGGCATCGGCTACGTGCCGGAGGAGCGCGGCATCTTCTCCACGCTTACCGTCGAGGAAAACCTCACCCTGCCACCGGTGATCGCCAAGGGCGGCATGAGCCTGGCGGAGATCTACCAGCTGTTTCCCAACCTCGAGGAACGCCGCAAGAGCCCGGGCACCAAGCTTTCCGGCGGCGAGCAGCAGATGCTGGCGATGGCGCGCATCCTGCGCACCGGCGCCCGCTTGCTGCTGCTCGACGAACCCACCGAAGGCCTGGCGCCGGTGATCATCCAGCGCATCGGCGAGGTGCTGGTGACACTCAAGCAGCGCGGCATGACCATCCTGCTGGTGGAGCAGAATTTCCGCTTCGCCAGCAAGGTCGCCGACCGCTTCTACGTGGTGGATCACGGCAAGGTCATCGATACCTTCGCCGTCGACGAACTGCCTGGCCGCATGACCATGCTCAACGAAGTCCTGGGGGTCTGATGACGACGATTTTCGATGTGCCGATCCAGGCGTTCCTCGGCCAGCTGCTCATCGGCCTGATCAACGGCTCGTTCTACGCCATGCTCAGCCTGGGCTTGGCGATCATCTTCGGCATGCTGAAGATCATCAACTTCGCCCACGGCGCGCAGTACATGATCGGCGCCTTCGCCGGCTACCTGCTGCTGGCCACCCTGGGCATCGGCTACTGGCCGGCGCTGATCCTCGCACCGATCGTGGTCGGCCTGTGCAGCGCGGTGGTCGAGCGTGTGGCACTGTCGCGGCTGTACAACCTCGACCACCTCTACAGCCTGCTCTTCACCTTCGGCCTGGCGCTGGCCCTGGAAGGTGCCTTCCGCTACTACTACGGCTCATCCGGGCAACCCTACGCGGTGCCCAAGGAGCTGGCCGGCGGCTACAACCTGGGCTTCATGTTCCTGCCCAAGTACCGCGCCTGGGTGGTGCTGGCCTCGCTGGCGATCTGCATCGCCAGCTGGCTGTTGATCGAAAAGACCAAGCTCGGCGCCTACCTGCGCGCCGCCACCGAAAACCCGACGCTGGTGCGCACCTTCGGCATCAACGTGCCGCTGCTCTTGACCTTCACCTATGGCATGGGCGCGGCACTGGCCGGGCTGGCCGGCATTCTCGCCGCGCCGATCTACCAGGTCAGCCCGCTGATGGGCTCGAACCTGATCATCGTGGTGTTCGCCGTGGTGGTGGTCGGCGGCATGGGCTCGATTCTCGGCGCGATCATCACCGGCTACATGCTGGGCATTCTCGAGGGGCTGACCAAGGTGTTCTATCCCGAGGCATCGAACATCGTGATTTTCGTGATCATGGCCATCGTACTGCTGGTGCGCCCGGCCGGCCTGATGGGGAGGGACGCCTGATGAACAGCCAAGCCACCGGCACGATCACGCCGACCAAGCGCCCGCTGCTGCGCCTGGAGACCGTACTGATCCTGATCGGCGTGGTCGCCCTGGCCCTGGCGCCGTTCTACTTCTACCCGATCTTCCTGATGAAGGTGCTGTGCTTCGCGCTGTTCGCCTGCGCCTTCAACCTGCTGCTCGGCTACACCGGCATCCTCTCCTTCGGCCATGCGGCGTTCTTCGGCGGCTCGGCCTATTTCACCGCCCACGCGGTGAAGGAATGGGGCCTGCCGCCGGAACTGGGCATTCTCGTCGGCGTCGCCGGCGCGGCGTTTCTCGGGCTGGTCATCGGTTTCCTGGCGATCCGCCGGCAGGGCATCTACTCGACGATGATCACCCTGGCGCTGTCGCAGATGTTTTTCTTCTTCTGCCTGCAGGCCGGCTTCACCCATGGCGAGGACGGCATCCAGGGCATTCCGCGCGGGCATCTGTTCGGCTTCATCGACCTCGAGGAGCCGCTGTACATGTACTTCTTCGTGCTCTCGGTGTTCCTCGCCGGGATGTTCGTGATCTGGCGCGTCATCCACTCCCCGTTCGGCATGATCCTGCGCTCGATCCGCGAGAACGAGAACCGCGCGATCTCCCTCGGCTACACGGTGTCGCGCTACAAGCTCGGCGCCTTCGTCATGTCCGCCGCCCTGGCGGGGCTGGCCGGCGGACTGAAGGCGCTGGTGTTCCAGTTCGCCACGCTGACCGACGTCAGCTGGCAGATGTCCGGCGAGGTGGTGCTGATGACCCTGCTCGGCGGCATCGGCACCCTGGTCGGGCCGATCTTCGGCGCGGCGCTGGTGACCACCCTGGGCAACTACTTCGCCACCTCCGAGCTGCCGGTAACGCTGGTCACCGGAATCATCTTCATGGTCTGCGTGCTGGTGTTCCGCCGCGGCATGATCGGCGAACTCTACGCCTCACGGCTGGGCAAGAAGCTCGAACGGCGCGCCGAGGATTGAGGCCGGGGAGAACGAAGCGGCAGGATGGGGGCACGCAGCGCGTAGGTTGGGAGCACCGAAGCCCAACATCCCGCCCGCATGCGTTGGGCTTCGCTGCGCTCAACCCAACCTACGAGATCGATCGGTGAAGGTTGGCGCGTAGCCTGGGGCGCGTAACGCCGAAGCCCGACGGGCTGCATCCACGCCAATCCCCGGCGGCGCCCCGCTCAACCCTGCCCTTCGAGCAGGTCGTGCAGCTCGACGAACTGCTGGCTCAGCTTGTGCCGCGGGTCGAAGTAGACCAGCGGCATGCAGGCCTGGTGCGATTCGCGCATCCGCACCGAGTTCATCAGGTTGACCGGCAGCACCGGCAGGCCTTCGCCGAGCAGTTCCTCGATCATCTGCTGTGGCAGTGCCGCCCGCGGCTGGAACTGGTTGACCACGATGCCCTCGACCTCGAGCGTCTCGTTGTGGTCCTCCTTCAGCTCCTCGATCTCTTCCAGCAGGCCGTACAGCGCCTGACGCGAGAAGCTGTCGCAGTCGAAGGGAATCAGGCAGCGGTCGGCCGCGATCAGCGCCGAAACGGTATAGAAGTTCAGTGCCGGCGGCGTATCCAGGTAGAGCCGGTCGTACTCCTCGGCCAGGCCGTCGAGCAGTTTGCGCAGCTTGTTGATCTTGTGCTTGGCCTCCAGCTTGGGCTGCAGGTCGGCCAGCTCGGCGGTGGCGCTGACCAGGTGCAGGTTGTCGAAGGCCGTCTCGAGGATCGGCGGGCGCGCCTTCTTGCCGGCGCTACCGCCGGCCAGTACTTGCTTGAAGAAATCGGCGATGCCGGTGGGCACCGCATCGCCGGTGAGCCCGGTCAGGTAGTGGGTGGAATTGGCCTGGGCATCCAGGTCCACCAGCAGCGTGCGGTAGCCCTGCGACGCGCTGACCGCCGCCAGGTTGCAGGCGATGCTCGACTTGCCGACCCCGCCCTTCTGATTGAACACGACCCTGCGCATGACTCGCCCTCTGAGAATCCCTGAGTGGTCGAGTCTATACGGCAAACATGACAGCCAGGTTATCCGCAGCGGCAAACCCGACCAAAGTCAGACAGCGACGGGCGCCTTGATGTGCGGATGCGCCTCGTAGCCGACCAGCTCGAAATCGTCGAAGCGGAAGGCGAACAGGTCCTTCACCGCGGGGTTGAGTTTCATCGTCGGCAGCGGCAGCGGTTCGCGGGTCAGCTGCAGGTCGGCCTGCTCCAGGTGGTTGGCGTACAGGTGGCAGTCGCCGCCGCTCCAGATGAACTCGCCCGGCTCGAGGTCGCAGACCTGCGCCATCATCAGCGTCAGCAGCGCGTAGCTGGCGATGTTGAAGGGCACGCCGAGGAAGATGTCCGCCGAGCGCTGGTAGAGCTGGCAGCTGAGCTTGCCGTCGGCGACGTAGAACTGGAACAGCGCGTGGCACGGCGGCAGCGCCATCTGCTCGACCAGCGCCGGGTTCCAGGCCGAGACGATCAGCCGGCGCGAATCCGGGTTCTTCCTGATCATCGCCAGCAGGTTGGCGATCTGGTCGATGGACTCGCCGTTCGGCGCCGGCCAGGAACGCCACTGGTAGCCGTAGACCGGGCCGAGATCGCCGTTCTCGTCGGCCCACTCGTCCCAGATCGAGACGCCGTTTTCCTTCAGGTAGGCGATGTTGGTGTCGCCTTTGAGAAACCACAGCAGCTCGTGGATGATCGAGCGCAGATGGCACTTCTTGGTGGTCACCAGCGGGAAGCCCTGGCCCAGGTCGAAACGCATCTGATGGCCGAACACCGAGTAGGTGCCGGTGCCGGTGCGATCGCTCTTGAAGGTGCCGTGTTCGCGCACATGGCGCATCAGGTCGAGGTACTGTTTCATCGATGGGCTCGGAGGGGAAAAGGCTGCGCGAATAGTAAAAGGCCGGGCCCGGCTTGTCGCGTACGCTGCGACGAGCCGGGCAACGGCCTGTCAGGCCGGGGCGTTGGAGGCGTCGCGCCGATAACCCCAGGCGATCATGCCGACACCGAGCAACACCATGGGGATGCACAGCAGTTGGCCCATGGTCAGCCAGCCGAACGCCAGGTAACCCAGCTGCGCGTCCGGCACGCGGACGAATTCGACGATGAAGCGGAAGATGCCGTAGCACACCGCGAACAGCCCGGACACCGCCATGGTCGGCCGCGGCTTGCGCGAATAGAGCCAGAGGATGACGAACAGCGCGACGCCTTCCAGGGCGAACTGGTAGAGCTGCGACGGATGCCGCGCCAGCTGCTGCGGATCGGTGGGGAAGACCATCGCCCAGGGCACGTCGGAAGCCTTGCCCCACAGCTCGGCGTTGATGAAGTTGCCGATGCGTCCGGCACCCAGGCCGATCGGCACGAAGGGCGCGATGAAGTCCATCAGCTCGAAGAAGCTCTTGCCGTTGCGCCGGGCGAAGATCCAGGAGCACAGCAGCACGCCGATCAGCCCGCCATGGAAGGACATGCCGCCTTTCCATACCTGCAGGATCAGGCTCGGCTGATTGATGTAAGCCGCCAGGTCGTAGAACAGCACGTAACCCAGGCGCCCACCGACGATCACGCCCATGGCCACCCAGAACACCAGGTCCGACAGCTTGTCCTTCGGCCATTCCGGCGCGAAGCGCTGCACCCGCAGCGATGCCAGCCACCAGGCGCCGCCGATGCCGACGAGGTACATCAGGCCGTACCAGTGAATCTGTAGCGGGCCGATGGCGATCGCCACCGGATCGATCTGCGGGTAGGGCAGCATCCGCGCCTCCTCAAACAAGAAAATTGATGCCGACGCTCAGCAGCAGCAGAGCGAACAACCGTCTCAGGACCCTGGCCGACAGCCGATGCGCAAGGTTCGCGCCGATACGCGCGAAGAACATGCTGGTGATGGCAATGCCGACCAGCGCAGGCAGGTAGATGAAGCCGAAGCTCCATTCCGGCAGTTGCGGATCGTGCCAGCCGACCAGCATGAAACTCAGCGCACCGGCGATGGCGATCGGCAGGCCGCAGGCCGCGGAAGTGGCCACCGCCTGCTGCATCGGCACGCTGCGCCAGCTGAGAAAGGGCACCGTCAGCGAACCACCGCCGATGCCGAAGATTGCCGAGGCCCAGCCGACCACAACGCCGGCCACGGTCAGCCCCGGCTTGCCCGGCACGCCGCGCGAGGCCTTGGGCTTGATGTCGAGCACCATCTGGATCGCCATGAGAATGGCGAACACGCCGATGATCTTCTGCAGCATCGGCCCCTGGATGGCCGCCGCGGTCAGCGAGCCGAGCGCGGCGCCGACGAGAATGCCGAGGGTCATCCACAGCACGATCGGCCAGCGCACCGCGCCTCTGCGATGGTGCGCCCGGATCGAATTGATCGAGGTGAAGACGATCGTCGCCAGCGAAGTGCCGACGGCCAGATGGGTCAGTACCTGCTCCGAGAAGCCGTGTGCGGTGAAGCTCAGGACCAGCACCGGGACGATGATCATTCCGCCGCCGACGCCGAACAGCCCGGCCAGCACACCGGCGAAGCTCCCCAGCAGCAGATACAGCAGAAACTCCATGTGGTCCATCCGCAAGGCAAAGCGGCATGGTAGCCGAAAAAGCGGGCGGAAGCCGAACGCGGTTGCCGAGCCGGCCAGTTGGCTTCAAGCTCTCGCTTCGAACCTTCCACCGAGCGACCCCATGTGCCTGATCGTTTTCGCCTGGCGCCCGGAACATGCGCTGCCGCTGGTGCTGGCCGCCAACCGCGATGAATTCCATGCGCGCCCCAGCCTGCCGCTGGGCTGCTGGGAGGACGCGCCCTGGATCGTCGGCGGGCGCGACCTGCAGGCCGGTGGCACCTGGCTGGGCATCACCGCGAGCGGACGTTTCGCCGCGCTGACCAACATCCGCGCGCCCGGCCAGCCGCCGGGCCTGCGTTCGCGCGGCGAGCTACCGGAGCGTTACCTGCGCGGCGAGCTGACGCCGGGCGATTACCTGGCCGAGCTGGCCGGACGCTGCGCCGACTATGCGGGGTTCAATCTGCTGGCCGGCGATCACCGGCAACTCTGGCATCTGCATTCGCACACCGGCGAACCACGACCGCTCGCGCCCGGCCTCTATGGGCTGTCCAACGCCGGCCTGGATACCCCCTGGCCGAAACTGACCCGGGCGCGCGCGGCCCTGGCCAGCCAGCTCGCCCGGCCCGATCCGGAGCACCTGCTGGAGCTGCTCGCCGATACGCAGCCGGCCGCCGAGCACGAGCTGCCACGCACCGGGGTATCGCTGGAATGGGAACGGCGGTTGTCGAGCATCTTCATCGCCAGCCCGGAATACGGCACCCGCGCCAGCACCGCGCTGATCCGCCGGGCCGACGGCACGCTGGATATTCTCGAACGCAGCTTCGGCCCGCTGGGCCCGCTGGGCGAGGTGCGCTATCGCCATCCGCCGGGGGCCTGAGGGCACCCCAGCACCTCAAACGGCAGCGGAAGGATTGATCAGCTTGCTCAGGCCGAGATTGCGCAGGGTCAGCTGCACGGTGCTGTGGATCACCTGCGGGCTGTCGAGGAGCATGACCCGGCCCAGCAGCTGCTGGGCGGTATCCATGCTGACCTGGCGCAGCAGCCACTTCACCTTGGGCAGGTTGGTGGCGTTCATCGACAGGCTGTCGAAGCCCATCGCCAGCAGCAGCATGGCCGCCGCCGGATCGCCGGCCATCTCGCCGCAGATGCTCACCGGCTTGCCTTCGCCATGCGCTTCATTGACCACCCGCTGCAGCGCTTCCAGCACGGCCGGATGCAGGTAGTCGTAGAGGTCGGCGACCCGCGGGTTGTTGCGGTCCACGGCCAGCAGGTACTGGGTCAGGTCGTTGGAGCCGACCGAAATGAAGTCGACCAGGCGTGCCAGTTCACGGGTCAGGTAGACCGCCGCGGGCACTTCGATCATCACCCCCACCGGCGGCATCCGCACGTCGAGCCCTTCGTCGCGCACCTCGCACCAGGCGCGGTGGATCAGGTGCAACGCTTCTTCCAGTTCGCGGATGCCGGAGATCATCGGCAGCAGGATGCGCAGGTTGTTCAGCCCGGCGCTGGCCTTGAGCATGGCGCGGGCCTGCAGCAGGAATATCTCCGGATGGTCGAGGGTGACGCGGATACCGCGCCAGCCGAGGAAGGGATTTTCTTCCTTGATCGGGAAATACGGCAGGCACTTGTCGCCGCCGATATCGAGGCTGCGCATGGTCACCGGCAGCGGATGGAAGGCCTCCAGCTGCTCGCGGTAGATGGCCATCTGCTCCTTCTCGCTGGGGAAGCGCTCCTTGATCATGAAGGGCACTTCGGTGCGGTACAGGCCGACGCCCTCGGCTCCGCGCTCCTGGGCACGCACCACGTCGGCGAGCAGGCCGGTGTTGACCCACAGCGGTATGCGATGGCCGTCGGTGGTCTCGCAGGGCAGCTCGCGCAGCACGTCGAGCCCCTCGGAGAGCTGGCGCTCCTGCTCGGCGAGCACTTCGTACTGTTCGCGCAGCACCTTGCCGGGGTTGGTGATGATCTCGCCGCGGTAGCCGTCGATGATCAGCTCGATCCCATCGACCTTGGAATACGGCAGGTCCACCGCCCCCATCACCGTGGGAATGCCCATGGCGCGGGCGAGGATGGCGACGTGCGAGTTGCTCGAGCCGAGCACCGAGACCATGCCGACCAGCTTGCCTTCCGGCACCTCGCCGAGCATCGCCGGCGACAGTTCCTCACTGACCAGGATGGTCTTGTCGGGGTAGACCAGGGTCTGCTGGCGGGCTTCCTGCAGGTAGGCAAGCAGGCGCCGGCCGATGTCCTTGACGTCCGAGGCACGCTCGCGCAGGTAGCATCGTCCATCAGCTCGAAGCGCCGCACGTGCTCGTTGACCACCTGGCGCAGCGCGCCCTGGGCCCACTGGCCGGTGCGGATCACCTTGACCACTTCGCCGCCGAGGGCGGAGTCGTCGAGCATCATCAGGTACACGTCGAACAGCGCTCGCTCTTCCTTGCGCATCTGCGTGGCGAGCTTTTCCGAGAGCCCGCGCATATCGGCGCGTACCGCTTCCAGCGCCGCCTCGAACAGCGTCAGCTCGGCTTCGATGTTGTCGACGGTCTTGTCCGGCACCACTTCGAGATCGGCCGGCGGCAGCACCACCAGGGCGGTCCCGACCGCAGCACCCGGCGCGCCCGGAATGCCGACGAAACGGGTTTCCTGGATGCCCTTGCCCTGGCGGCCGAGACCGCGGATCGAACCGGTCGCCTCGGCGTGGGCGATGACGCCGGCGAGCTGCGCGCTCATGGTGACCAGGAAGGCCTCCTCGCCCTCGTCGAACTGGCGGCGTTCCTTCTGCTGGATGACCAGCACGCCCATCACCCGCCGGTGGTGGATGATCGGCGCGCCGAGGAAGGAGGCGTAGCGTTCCTCGCCGGTCTCGGCGAAGTAGCGGTAGCGGGGATGTTCGGAAGCGTGTTCGAGGTTGAGCGGCTCCTCGCGGGTGCCGACCAGGCCGACCAGGCCCTCGTTGGGCGCCATGCTGACCTTGCCGATGGCGCGCTTGTTGAGGCCTTCGGTGGCCATCAGGACGAAGCGTTCGGTCTCCGGATCGAGCAGATAGACCGAGCAGACCTGGCTACCCATGGCCTCCCTGACTCTCAGCACGATGATGCCCAATGCCGCCTTGAGGTCCTTGGCGGCATTCACTTCCTGGACAATCTTGCGCAGCGTGCCGAGCATGCTCAGAGGCTTTCTCCTCGTCTCAGTCCCGCACCGGCAGACGCGGGGCGAGTTCTTTAAGTGCGCGACGATAGACCTCGCGCTTGAATGTGACCACCTGTCCCAGCGGATACCAGTAGCTGACCCAGCGCCAGCCGTCGAACTCGGGCTTGCCGGTCAGGTCCATGCGCACCCGCTCCTCGGTACTGGTCAGGCGCAGCAGGAACCACTTCTGCTTCTGGCCGATGCACAGCGGCTGGCTATGGGTGCGTACCAGACGCTGCGGCAGACGATAACGCAACCAGCCGCGGGTGCAGGCGAGGATGTTCACATCCTGCTCCTCCAGGCCGATTTCCTCGTTGAGCTCGCGCAGCAGAGCCTCTTCCGGTGTTTCACGGGCATTGATCCCGCCCTGCGGAAATTGCCAGGCATCCTGATTGATCCGCCGAGCCCAGAGCACCTGACCGACATCATTGGTCAGGATGATGCCGACATTGGGGCGAAAACCATCGGAATCGATCACGGCATACAACCTCGCTGACGCATGTCGCGGCATTGTTCCACAAAACCGCAACGAGTCGAAAGCACGGCAAGCGGCCATCCGGCGCAGGAGAGCCTCGGCGCGGCGCCGCACGCGGTCATCGCCGAGGCTGCCGCGCAGGCGCGCCAACCGTTATGCTTGGCCCCTCCCCAACAGTCCGAGGAAACCATCCGTGCGCCTGGCTCTATTCGATCTCGACAACACCCTGCTGGCCGGTGACAGCGACCACGCCTGGGGCGAATACCTGTGCCAGCGCGGCATCGTCGATGCGACTCACTACAAGGCACGCAACGACGCCTTCTATCAGGACTATCTCGCCGGCACCCTCGATGTGCACGCCTACCAGAACTTCTGCCAGGAAATCCTCGGCCGCAGCGAATTGCCGCAGCTGCAGCAATGGCACGCGGAGTTCATGCGCGACTTCATCGAACCGATCGTGCTGAGCAAGGGCGAGGCGCTGCTGCGCCAGCACCTCGAGGCCGGCGACCGGGTGGTGATCATCACCGCCACCAACCGCTTCATCACCGGCCCGATCGCCGCACGGCTGGGCGTCGATACCCTGCTGGCCACCGAGTGCGGGATGGAGGACGGCCGCTACACCGGGCGCCTCACCGACATCCCCTGCTTCCAGGAAGGCAAGGTGGCGCGCATCGAGCGCTGGCTGGCGGAGAACGCGCTAACCCTGGAGGGCAGCTATTTCTACAGCGATTCGCGCAACGACCTGCCGCTGCTCGAGCGCGTCGGCCACCCGGTGGCGGTCGACCCGGACCCGATCCTGCGCAAGACCGCCGAAGAGCGCGGCTGGCAGATCATCTCGCTGCGCTGAAGCAGCGGAGCGTGCCAGGCCGGGCGGGAGAAATCAGGCCGGCTTGGCACCCATCAGGCCGCTGATCGCCAGCAGCACCAGCAGGATCAGCCCGGCATAGGCGAGGGCAAAGCGCAGCAGGCGCGCCGGTGCCGCTGTATCGCCCAGCGTCGCCCAGGCGCGCAGGCGGCCGGCGAGCAGCAGCCCGAGCGGCAACAGCAGGACGAACAGCAGCGAACTGGCCAGCAGCCACAGCTGGCCCAGCGGCCAGCCGGCCAGGTGCGCCAGCCACCAGCCGCTGACCGGCAGGCTCAGCGCCAGCAATGCCAGCAGCGGCAGGGCAATCAGCCGGGTACGCCGCAGTTTGCGCTGCAGCAGCGCGGCATCGCCGCCGCGCCAGGCCTTCCACAGCAACAGCACGTGGGCGATCAGCCCGAGGATCAGCAGCACCGCCGATACGGCGTGGACGATTCTCAGCAGCAGGTAGTGTTCCATGTGCTCTCCTGGCAGCCCGTTCGCTCAGCCGAGAAACAGCTTGTAGGCCGGGTTGTCGCTTTCATCCCAGTAGCGGTAGCCGATCTTGTCCAGCGCCGCCGGCAGCAGGTGCAGTTCCTGCTCCGGCACCTGCAGCCCGGCGACCACGCGGCCATCGGCGGCGCCATGGTTACGGTAGTGGAACATGGAAATGTTCCAGCGCCCGCCCAGCTTGTTGAGGAAATTGAACAGCGCGCCGGGCCGCTCGGGAAATTCGAAACGCAGCACCCGTTCGTCGCTGACCCCGGCCGCATGGCCGCCGACCATGTGCGCGTGTGCAGCTTGGCCAGCTCGTTGTCGGTCAGGTCGAGCACCGGGAAGCCCTTCTCGCGCAGGCTCTGCACCAGCGCCGCGCGCGGATCGGTTTCCGGGTGGGTCTGCACGCCGACGAAGATGTGCGCCTCGCGGCTGGTGTGGTAGCGGTAGTTGAACTCGGTGATCTGGCGCTTGCCGATGGCCTCGCAGAAGGCCTTGAAGCTGCCCGGCTGCTCGGGAATGGTGACGGCGATGATCGCCTCGCGCTTCTCGCCCAGCTCGGCGCGCTCGGCGACGTGGCGCAGACGGTCGAAATTGACGTTGGCGCCCGAGTCGATGGCCACCAACACCTGGCCGCTGGCACCCTCGCGCTCGACGTACTTCTTGATCCCGGCCACGCCCAGCGCGCCGGCCGGCTCGGTGATCGAGCGGGTGTCGTCGTAGATGTCCTTGATCGCCGCGCAGATCTCGTCGGTGCTGACGGTGATCACCTCGTCGACGTAGCGCCGGCAGATGTCGAAGGTGTGCTCGCCGATCTGCGCCACCGCCACGCCGTCGGCGAACAGCCCGACCTGATCGAGCACCACCCGCTGGCCGGCGGCCATGGCCGCCTGCAGGCAGTTGGAATCGTCCGGCTCGACGCCGATCACCTTGGTTTGCGGATAGAGGTATTTCACGTAGGCGGCGATCCCGGCCACCAGCCCGCCGCCGCCCACCGGCACGAAGATCGCGTCGATCGGCCCCTGGTGCTGACGGAGGATCTCCATCGCCACGGTGCCCTGGCCGGCGATCACGTCAGGATCGTCGTAGGGGTGGATATAGACGTAGCCCTTCTCTTCCACCAGCTTCAGCGAATAGGCCAGTGCCTCGGGGAACGCGTCGCCGTGCAGCACCACCTTGCCGCCGCGGGCGCGCACGCCCTGCACCTTCAGCTCGGGGGTGGTGCGCGGCATGACGATGGTCGCCTTGATGCCCAGCTGCTTGGCCGCCAGCGCCACGCCCTGCGCATGGTTGCCGGCCGAGGCGGTGACCACGCCGCGTGCCAGTTCCTCGGGCGAAAGCTGCGCCAGCTTGTTGTAGGCGCCGCGTACCTTGAAGGAGAACACCGGCTGCAGATCCTCGCGCTTGAGCAGAATCTGGTTGCCGATGCGTTCGGACAGCTGGCGGGCAGGCTGCAGCGGGGTTTCGATGGCGACGTCGTAGACGCGCGAGGTGAGGATCTTCTTGACGTAGTGTTCGAGCATTCTGACTATCTTGGCGGGAATTGCGGGCAATCAGGCGAGTCTACTCCGCGACACCCGCCTCGACCACAGACAATGCGCACGCAAAATGCCGGTACAGCCGGCGGGCGAGACCCGTCGGCGGCGCAGGGCTATAATCGACACCCCGTCTTCCCGCCCGGACCCTCCCATGACCCAGGATCAGCTCAAGCAGGCCGTCGCCCAGGCCGCCGTCGACCATATCGTGCCCAAGCTCAACGACCGCAGCATCGTCGGCGTCGGCACCGGCTCCACCGCCAACTTCTTCATCGACCTGCTGGCTCGGCACAAGGGCTTCTTCGACGGTGCGGTGGCCAGCTCCGAGGCCACCGCCGAGCGCCTGAAGCAGCACGGCATCCCGGTCTACGACCTGAACACGGTGAGCGAACTGGAGTTCTACGTCGACGGCGCCGACGAAGCCAACAGGCACCTCGAGCTGATCAAGGGCGGCGGCGCGGCGCTGACCCGCGAGAAGATCGTCGCGGCGGTGGCCAGGACCTTCATCTGCATTGCCGATGGCAGCAAGCTGGTCGAGCAGCTCGGCACCTTCCCGCTGCCGGTGGAAGTCATCCCCATGGCGCGCAGCCACGTCGCGCGCGAGCTGGTCAAGCTCGGCGGCGACCCGGTCTACCGTGAAGGCGTGGTGACCGACAACGGCAACGTCATCCTCGACGTGCACAACCTGATGATCGGCTTTGCGCCGGAGCTGGAAGGCAAGATCAACGACATCGTCGGCGTGGTCAGCAATGGCCTGTTCGCCATGCGGCCGGCCGACATCCTGCTGCTCGGCACCGCAAGCGGCGTGCAGAAACTGGAACGCTGAAGCGCAGCGGCGATATCCCCCGCTTGCGGCTACGCTTGCTTTTGCTGCATCACCAGCAAGCGCAGACCACCAACAGGAGGGTGTCGCCATGTCCGGCAAGTTCCAGCTGAAGAAATCCAGCAACGGCCAGTTCCATTTCAACCTGCTGGCCAGCAACAGCCAGGTCGTGCTGTCCAGCGAACAATACAAGGCCCATGCCTCGGCGCTGAACGGTATCGACTCGGTACGCAAGAACGCCGTGCGCGAAGGCGCGTTCGAAATCAGGGAATCCAGCAACGGCAAGCACTACTTCGTGCTCAAGGCCACCAACGGCGAGGTCGTCGGCCAGAGCCAGATGTATGCCAGCCTGCACAGCGCCGAACAGGGCTGCGACTCGGTTCGCCGCCACGCCCCCGATGCGGCGCTGCAGGACGAGAGCGCCGCACCGGTCACCTGACCGGCGCCGGGTGGTCAGCGCGCCAGCCGGCCACCCGGATCACTTGCGGAACACGTAGAACAGGTTCGGCTCGCTGACCAGATAGAGCGTGCCGTCCGGCCCCATGGCAATGCCTTCGGCCTGCGGCACGTCGCGTTCCAGTCCATGCCGGCCTGCGCTCAGCGACAGGCTGCTGAGCGGCTGGCCGTCGGTACCCAGCTCGACCACCAACCGTGATTCATCGGAGAGCGCCAGCAGGTGGCCGGTCCGCTCATCGAACTGCAGGCTGGACAGGTCGCGTACGAATAGCCCAGCATCGCGCTCGCGATTCTCGCTGACATGCACCGCGATGGCCTGCTTCCCGCTGACGTAGGGGAAGCCGGTGATCTCGTAGATGCGCACCGGATCGCGCTCCTTGGCCACGAATAGCCGCTTGCCCGCGGCATCGTAGGCCAGCCCCTCGAAGCCCTTGTTGCCGTTGCGGTCGATACCCAGCGACAGCTGTTGCGCGCCCGCAACATCGATCTGCTGGGTACGCTCGTCAACCTCGACGCGCAGCAGGCGTTGTAGGCGCTCATCGCTGATCACGTAGACGCCAGGGGAGATGTACTCGATCGCTTCCGGATCGCCAAGCCCCACCAGCGGGATGGCACGGACCAGATCACCCTCGAGACTGAGCTCGAGCAGGTGCGGGTTTCCGTTGGTGACGGCGATGAGGCTGTTGCGGTCCGGGTCGAAGGTCAGCGCCGAGAGATCGTCGTCGATGCCACCGATGACCTTGCCCTGGATCGAGCTCGGTAGTCCGGTAGCCATAGCGAGACCACCTGGCGCTCCCCAGCCTGACGCCATTGGGAAAAATGGAACGCCCCCCGTTCGAACAATCGATAATGAACGCCAGCGGCGGCCGCCAGCAGTAGCACCGCAGCCACCGCCGCAATCACCGGAAATTTCAATGCGCGCATATTGCCACTTTGTCTGTTTCGCAAGGCGGCCATTGTGCACAGCACGGCTTACCCCAAGCTTAACCGCGGGCTCCGGCTGCCCGCGCCATGCCGCCCGTCACGGCCGGCGGCTGAAGACGTAGAAGCGATTGGGTTCACCGACCACGTAGATGTTGCCCTCGCCGTCCATCGCTACCCCTTCAGCCTGCTTGATGCCCTGTACCAGACCGTTGAGGCCGCCGAACAGGCTGATGAAGCTGCGCGGCTGCCCCTGCAGGTCGAGTTCCACCAACAGGCGCGACTCGTCGGAGAGCAGCAGGGTATGACGCTGCGCGGATCGATCGCCACCGAGGACAGGTCGCGCACCAGCAGCGGCTGGCTGGGCAGCCCCTGCAGCGCCTGCAGCGCGCCGACAGCGCCGTCCTCACCGGGGAAGGGCAGCTCGAACAGCCCCTGCGGGTCCCGTTCCTTGGCCAGCAGCAGGCGTTGCGTATGTGGGTTCCAGGCCAGCCCCTCGAAGCCCTTGTTGCCGGCATCGGCGAAGCCAGGTCATAGCTGGCGAGGTCATCCAGATCCAGCGTTTCCACATCCGGTTCCAGGCGGAACACCGCGACCAGCCGACGGCGCTCGTCGACGATCGCCAGGCGGCCGTCACCCAGCGCTTCCACCGCCTCCGGGTCGGCGAAACCGCTGAGCGGGATACGCCGCAACACGACGCCGGCGGGCGTGAACTCGACGAGTTGCGGGTTCTGGCTGGTCACTGTGAACAGCGTGCCGGTCAGCGGGTTCCAGGTCAGCCCGGAGGTTTCATCTTCCTCCAGGCCGGCCAGCGTGGTTTCCAATGCCAGTTCATAGTCCGGCAGCCAGATGCCCGCCGCGCGTTGCTCCGGGCTGACCGAACGCTCGTCCCAGTACAGCCGCAGCTGATCGTCCCAATGCAGCAGGCGGCCGGTAACCAGCACGGCGGCGAGGACGAATAGCAACAAGGCGTAGCCGAGCAGGCGCCAGCGGGAATAACGAACGGGCATGGGAAGCGTTCCAGCGGAGGGTGCCGGATTACAGCACGGCTCGCGAGGAAGCGGCAAACGCGGCGGGTGAACCCCGCCGCGTCGGGGGAGATCAGAGCACGCGGCTCTCGAACCGCGACAGCCCGACCAGTTCCAGCACCAGCTGGTCGCCCTGCTCGAGCGGACCGACGCCGGCCGGCGTACCGGTCAGCACCACGTCGCCCGGTTGCAGGCTGAAGTGCCCGGCGATGTGCTGCAGCAGCGGCACGATGGCATTGAGCATCTGGCTGCTGTTGCCGTCCTGGCGGACCTCGCCGTTGATGCTCAGGCGGATGCCGATGTCGTTCAGCTCCTCCACCGCATCGCCCGGCACGAAGGGCGCCAGCACGCAGGCGCCGTCGAAGCTCTTGGCGATCTCCCACGGATGGCCCTTTTCCTTGAGCCTGGCCTGCACGTCGCGCAGGGTCAGGTCCAGCGCCGGGGCGAAGCCGGAGATGGCGTCGCGCACCTCTTCCTCGTTCGGCTTGCGCGACAGCGGCTTGCCGATCAGCACGGCGATCTCCGCTTCGTAGTGCACCGCGCCACGGTCGGCGGGAATGCCGAAGCCGCCTTCCAGCGGCACGGCGCAGCTGCCAGCCTTGATGAACAGCAGCGGCTCGCTCGGTACCGGGTTGTTCAGCTCCCTGGCGTGTTCGGCATAGTTGCGGCCGATGCAGACCACCTTGCCCAGCGGGAAGTGGATCGGCGTGCCATCGGTGTAGTGGTGCTGGTAGCTCATCGAAGACTCCTGATATCCCTGGGCCCGGTCAGGCCGCGAAGATCTTGCCGGGGTTCATGATGCCGTTCGGGTCGAATGCCGCCTTGACCGCCTTCATGTAGGCGATCTCGGCCGGCGAGCGGCTGTACTCGAGATAGTCGCGCTTGGTCATGCCGACACCGTGTTCGGCGGAGATCGAGCCGTTGTACTTCTCGACGGTCTCGAACACCCACTTGTTCACCGACGTGCACTTGTCGAAGAACTCTTCCTTGGACAGCGCCTCGGGCTTGAGGATGTTCAGGTGCAGGTTGCCATCGCCGATATGGCCGTACCAGAGCACCTCGAAGTCCGGGTAGTTGCTGGTGACGATGGCGTCGATGTCGGCGAGGAAGGCCGGCACCTTCGACACGGTGACCGAGATGTCGTTCTTGTACGGCGTCCAGTGGCTGATGGTCTCGGAGATGTACTCGCGCAGTTTCCACAGGTTCTGCAGCTGCTGCTCGCTCTGGCTCATCACGCCGTCGATCACCCAGCCTTCGTTGACGCAATGCTCGAAGGTCGCCAGCGCCTGCTCGGCGCGCTCCTCGGTGGTGGCCTCGAACTCCAGCAGCGCATAGAAGGGCGCGCGCGTCTCGAAGGGCGCAGGGATGTCGCCACGGCCGAGGATCTTGTCCAGGCACTTGTCGGAGAAGAATTCGAAGGCGGTCAGGTCCAGCTTGTCCTGGAAGGCATGCAGCACCGGCATGATCGAATCGAAGTCCGGCGTGCCGAGCACCATCGCCGTGAGGTTGGTCGGCTGGCGCTCCAGGCGCATGGTCGCTTCCACTACAAATCCAAGCGTACCCTCGGCGCCGATGAACAGCTGGCGCAGGTCATAGCCGGTAGCGTTCTTGATCAGGTCCTTGTTCAGTTCCAGCAGGTCGCCCTTGCCAGTGACGACCTTGAGCCCGGCAACCCAGTTGCGGGTCATGCCGTAGCGGATCACCTTGATGCCGCCGGCATTGGTGCCGATGTTGCCGCCGATCTGGCTGGAGCCGGCGGAGGCGAAGTCCACCGGGTAGTACAGGCCCTTGTCCTCGGCGAACTGCTGCAGGACGGCGGTGACCACGCCCGGCTGGCAGACCACGGTGCGGTCGGTGGCGTTGAAGTCGAGGATCTGGTTCATGTAGTCGAAGGCCACCACCACCTCGCCGTTGGCCGCCACGGCCGCGGCGGAAAGCCCGGTGCGCCCGCCCGAGGGCACCAGCGCGACCTTGTGCTGGTTGGCCCAGCGGACGATGGCCTGCACCTGCTCGATGGTCTTGGGGAAGACGATGGCCGAGGGCGCCGGGGCGAAATGCTTGGTCCAGTCCTTGCCGTAGGCGTTCAGCGAATCGGCGTCGGTCAATACCTTGCCGGGTTCGACCAGGGTTTTCAGCTCATCGATCAAGGCGGGATCGGTCATCACGGGAACTCTCATACGATTCATGGTCACCCTGAGCACGCTTCAGCACAGGGATGGGGGTGTTTCGCGGGGCTCGTATGCTAGCATACGCCCCCCTTTGAAACGTGCCTCGGCAGACTTCCGACACCGCTCCCGCCGGTTCGGTCAGCCTTCGCTGGACACATCAGTGATAACCTCCGGCCTTAAAGGTTTTAATGCAGATGAGCCAGACCTCTCTCGACAAGAGCAAGATCAAGTTCCTTCTTCTGGAAGGCGTTCACCAGAATGCCATCGACACCCTGAAGGCCGCCGGTTACTCGAACATCGAATACCTCAAGACCGCGCTGTCCGGCGACGAGCTGAAGGCGAAGATCGCCGATGCCCACTTCATCGGCATCCGCTCGCGCACCCAGCTGACCGAAGAGGTCTTCGACGCGGCGAAGAAGCTGATCGCCGTCGGCTGCTTCTGCATCGGCACCAACCAGGTCGACCTCAACGCCGCCCGCGAGCGCGGCATCGCGGTGTTCAACGCGCCCTACTCCAACACCCGTTCGGTGGCCGAGCTGGTGCTCGCCGAAGCCATCCTGCTGCTGCGCGGCATCCCCGAGAAGAACGCCTCCTGCCACCGCGGCGGCTGGATCAAGTCGGCGGCCAACTCGTTCGAGATCCGCGGCAAGAAGCTCGGCATCATCGGCTACGGCTCCATCGGCACCCAGCTTTCGGTGCTGGCCGAGGCACTGGGCATGCAGGTCTACTTCTACGACGTGGTGACCAAGCTGCCGCTGGGCAATGCCACCCAGGTCGGCTCGCTGTACGACCTCCTGGGCATGTGCGACATCGTTTCGCTGCACGTGCCGGAACTGCCGTCCACCCAGTGGATGATCGGCGAGAAGGAAATCCGCGCGATGAAGAAGGGCGGCATCCTGATCAACGCCGCCCGCGGCACCGTGGTCGAGCTGGACCACCTGGCCGCCGCGATCAAGGATGAGCACCTGATCGGCGCCGCCATCGACGTGTTCCCGGTGGAGCCGCGCTCCAACGACGAGGAGTTCGCAAGCCCGCTGCGCGGCCTGGACCGTGTGATCCTCACCCCGCACATCGGCGGCTCGACGGCCGAAGCACAGGCCAACATCGGCCTGGAAGTGGCCGAGAAGCTGGTCAAGTACAGCGACAATGGCACCTCGGTGTCCTCGGTCAACTTCCCCGAAGTGGCCCTGCCGTCGCACCCGGGCAAGCACCGCCTGCTGCACATCCACCAGAACATTCCGGGCGTGATGAGCGAGATCAACAAGGTGTTCGCCGACAACGGCATCAACGTCTGCGGCCAGTTCCTGCAGACCAACGAGAAGGTCGCTACGTGGTGATCGACGTGGACAAGGAGTATTCCGACCTGGCGCTGGAGAAGCTGCAGCACGTCAATGGCACCATCCGTAGCCGGGTACTGTTCTGATACGAAGGCGTGAAGGTTGTTGAGGGAGGCTCCGGCCTCCCTTTTTTGTGGTTCATCGCGCTTTCTTGGGGAAGCAAGGATTGACACCGGACTGGCAAGATTGGGTGTGTTGAATGAAAGTTTTGCTTTCATTTGGCGTTTAGCGAGTTGCTTGAGAGATTGGTTTCGCCCTGCTGGGCGACTCACTTTTTTCAGTCGCGAAAAAAGTAAGCAAAAACGCTTGCCCCTGCATC
>NZ_AZSV01000072.1:0-22433 GCF_000582595.1 Pseudomonas sp. BAY1663 | reverse complement strand
CCGCTGGCGGTGCGGCGCGGCGGCGCGGCTACGAGCTCGGCGCGTTGCGGGCGCGCCAGGTCCAGCGGGAAGACTTCCAGCGCTTCGACCTCATCCTGGCCATGGACCACGACAACCTCGCCCGGCTGCGCACCCTGCAGCCCGAGCAGGGCGGCGCCGAGCTGGACCTGCTGCTGCGTCGCTACGGCCTGGGCTGCGATGCCGTGCCCGACCCTTACTATGGCGGCGAGGATGGCTTCGAGGCGGTGCTGGATCTCATCGAGCGGGCATGCGACGCCTTGCTCGAAGAAATCGAGGGGCGGCTGTGAGCCTGATCATCGAAGCGAATCGCTCGCTCAAGCCGTTCAATACCTTCGCCGTCGAGCAGCGCGCGGCTTTCTTCGCCACCGCGCATGACGATGCCGACGTCCGCGAAGCGCTTGCCCAGGCGCGGCGGCGCGATGTGCCGCTGCTGCCCATCGGTGGCGGCAGCAACCTGCTGCTGACGCAGGATGTCGCTGCGCTGGTGCTGCACATGGCCAGCAGCGGTCGGTGCCTGCTGGAAGAGCGCGACGGTCGCGTGCTGGTCGAGGCGGAGGCCGGCGAGGCCTGGCATCCGTTCGTGCTCTGGACCTTGGAACAGGGGCTCTGCGGGCTGGAGAACCTGAGCCTGATTCCGGGCACGGTGGGCGCTGCGCCGATCCAGAACATCGGGGCCTATGGGGTCGAGCTCAAGGACGTCTTCGCCGGGCTCACCGCGCTGGACAGCGAAACCGGGCAGTTGCGTGATTTCGAGCTGGACGAATGCGCGTTCGGCTATCGCGACAGCCTGTTCAAGCGGCAGCCGGGGCGCTACCTGATCCTGCGGGTGCGTTTCGCGCTGCGGCGCCAGGCGGTCCTGCACCTCGAATACGGGCCGATCCGCCAGCGCCTGGCGGAGCAGGGGATCGCGACGCCCACCGCGCTGGATGTCAGCCGCGCGGTCTGCGCCATCCGCAGCGAGAAACTGCCGGACCCTCGCCAGCTGGGCAACGCCGGCAGTTTCTTCAAGAACCCGCTGGTGTCCCAGGACGCCGCGCAGGCGCTTCGTGAGCGCTATCCCGATCTGGTCGCCTATCCGCAGGGTAACGGGCAAGTGAAGCTGGCGGCCGGCTGGCTGATCGAGCGTGCCGGGTGGAAAGGCTTCCGCGATGGCGACGCCGGCGTGCATCGTCTGCAGGCGCTGGTGCTGGTCAACCACGGGCAGGCCAGCGGCAGCCAGTTGCTGCAACTGGCGCAGCGTATCCAGGCGGATATCCTTGCGCGCTTCGGTGTATCGCTGGAGATCGAGCCGAACGTGTTCTGACGTTCAGTCGAGCCTGGGCGCGAAACTCTCCGCCTGAGCCATGTCCCACATCCGCCGGTAGAATTCACCCTGCACGTCGTCGTTGAGCAGCACGCCGGGCTCGAGAAAGGTGTGCAGCTGCGAGAACAGCTTGATCTCGGTGGCGGACATGCGCCGTACCAGATGCTTGGCTTCGAGTTGTTGCGGGTGTTCGAGGCCGGCCGCGGCAAGCATCTCGGAGAGCGCCTGGAGCGTGTTGCGGTGGTAGTTGTAGACCCGCTCGGCCTTGTCCGGCACCACCAGGGCGCGCTGGCGCAGTGGGTCCTGGGTGGCGACGCCGGTGGGGCACTTGTTGGTATGGCACGACTGCGACTGGATGCAGCCGATGGCGAACATGAAGCCGCGCGCCGCGTTGGCCCAGTCGGCGCCGATGGCCAGCACGCAGGCGATGTCGAAGGCGCTGACGATCTTGCCGCTGGCGCCGAGCTTGATGTGCTCGCGCAGGTTCAGCCCCACCAGGGTGTTGTGCACGAACAGCAGGCCTTCGCGCAGCGGCACGCCGATATGGTTGGTGAACTCCAGAGGCGCCGCGCCGGTGCCGCCTTCCTTGCCATCGACGACGATGAAGTCCGGCAGGATGCCGCTCTGCAGCATGGCCTTGGCGATGGCCATGAATTCCCAGGGGTGGCCCAGGCAGAGCTTGAAGCCGACCGGCTTGCCGTCGCTCAGCTCACGCAATCGGGCGATGAAATCGAGCAGCTCCAGGGGGGTCGAGAAGCTGCTGTGGCTGGCCGGCGATACGCAGTCGCGATCCATGGGTACGCCGCGGGTCGCGGAGATCTCGGCGGTGATCTTGTGCTTGGGCAGGATGCCGCCGTGTCCGGGCTTGGCGCCCTGGCTGAGCTTTATCTCGATCATCTTCACCTGCGGGTGGCTCGCCTGCTGGGCGAAGCGCTGTGGGTCGAAACGGCCCTCTTCGTCGCGACAGCCGAAATAGCCGCTGCCCAGCTCCCAGATCAGGTCGCCGCCGTACTCGCGGTGGTAGCGGCTGATGCTGCCTTCGCCGGTGTCGTGGGCGAAGCCGCCCATCTTCGCGCCACGATTGAGGGCGCGGATGGCATTGGCGCTGAGCGAGCCGAAGCTCATGGCCGAGATGTTGAAGATCGAGGCCGAATAGGGCTGCCGGCACTGCGGCCCGCCGATGGTGATGCGAAAGCCCTGCGGGTCGGCGTGGGGCGCGGTGCTGATCGAGTGGCCGATGAATTCGAAGCCGGTGCCGTAGACGTCGGTCAGCGTACCGAAGGCCTTGTCGGCGACCTGGTTCTTGGCGCGGGCATAGACCAGCGAGCGCTGCGCGCGGGAGAAGGGCAGCGGATCGCTGTCGTTCTCCAGCAGGTACTGGCGTATTTCCGGGCGGATGGTTTCTATCAGGTAGCGGATGTTGCCGAGGATCGGATAGTTGCGGCGAACCGCCTGTTTGCGCTGGAGCAGATCGTTGATGCCGACGGCGCTGAGTGCCGCCGTGGCCAGGCTGATGGGCCACACGTGTTCCAGCCACGGCAGGCTGAGCAGGGTGAACAGTACGCAGAGGGTGAAGAAGGCATAACGGTTCATCAACGACAGGTTCATTCCGGCTCCCTTGCCTGATCTGCAAGGCGTAATGGTCCGATGCTGACTGGCTAATGGCAATCGCTGCCTTCGTCTATCGTGGCGATTTCCAGGGGGGGCAAGGGCATGCGTTCGGGCGATCGGGCGATCGGGCGCGGTAGGTTGGTGCTGAGCGCAGCGAAGCCCAACAGGGATCGGCATGAACGCATTGGGCTTCGTCGCTTTGCTCCTCAAGCTGCGTACCCCGACGATCTGCGCGCTGCCTGAAACTCCATCGGCGGCCAAAAGAAGGCTATGTCGTCTGAGCCGGCGGTTGTGGATGGGCGTATTTCTGTAGGAGAGGGCGGGGCCGAGTCCATGCCCGTGAATATTCAGCGCGCAAAAGCTTCGCGGGCATGGCCCCTACGGATATCCAGAACCGCTTCGCGCTTCGAACAACACGTAATTGAGCCAAAAAGAAAGGGATGCCGAAGCATCCCTTTCTCAGGCTTACCGCCCGGAATCAGCTCTGAGGCTTTTCCCGAGTGTCCGGCTCGCTGCCTTCCGGTTCACGAGGCGCTTGCTGGGGCGCTTCCTCATTGCTGTCCGGCTGCTCCTGGGGCTCGATGGCTTCGAGCGGCGGCTGCTCCGGCTGCGCCTGTGGTTCGACGGCTGCGGTCGGCTGCTCCTGCGGCAGTGCCTCCTGCTCGGTGCTCGGCTCGCTCGGCTGCTGGACGCTCTCGACGATGCCCGCTTCAGCCACTTGCTCGGGTTGCGCTTCGCTCACCGGCTCACTGGCGACGATCTCGGGGCTGGTCAGCGGCTGCTCTGCTGCAGCCTTGGCCTCGGCTTCGGCGGCCTCCCTGGCCAGGCGCTCGGCTTCGCGCTGACGGCGACGGACTTCGCGCGGATCGTTGGGTGCACGGCCGCTCGGGGTGAGTGCCGATACCGGGGTCGCTTCGATTTTTTCGATTACCGGTTCCGGGGCGGGCGCCGGGGCTTCGTCGGCCAGGGCGGTTTCCTGGACAGCGCCCGGTGCGGCTTCGACCTGCTGCATTGCGGGTTCGACTACAGCCTTCGGTGCTATCGGCTCCTCGACGACCTCTACGGCAGTCGGCGCTTCCTCGGCGACAACTTCGACGATTTCGGCGCTGACAGGCGCCGGAGCGGTATCGGCTGGCTGCTGCGGCTGAGCGACTTCGGTATCGGCGGTATTGGCAGCCAGGGCGGCGGCAGTGGCGGCGATGGCAATTTCCTCGGTCTTCACCGGGGTGTTGCCTTCGTCCACTTCCTCGATCTCGTTGCCATTGGCATCGCGCTGGCGCTCGCGGCGGTTGCTGCGACGACGTTGGCCACGGGAACGGCGGCGGGGGCGCTCGCCTTCGCTGCCTTCGCCGCTGTCATTGCCGTCCTGGTTTTCCTCGACGGCTTCTTCGCCTTGTTGCAGCAGCTCGTCGCTGGGCATCGGAACCTGCTCGGCGCGCGGCTTGCGCTCTTCGCGCGGCGCGCGTGGCTGGCGTTCTGCCTGCTCTTCGCCGGTCGCTACGGCTGCAACGGCTGCAACGGCTGGCGCTTCGTCGAGCGGCGCGCGCAATTCACGCTTGCGTTCCTCGCGTGGCTTGCGTTCCTCGCGCGGAGCGCGCTCGCGGCGTGGCTGGGCTTCGCCGGCTTCAGCCTGTTCGCGCGGCTTGCGCTCTTCACGCGGTGGACGTGGCTGGCGCTCTTCGCGGGGTTGACGCTCCTCACGCGGCTTGCGCTCTTCGTCACGGTTGCTGCGCGAGTCGCGACGGCGGTTCTGCTGGCGACCGCTGCGACGCTCGTCGTTGCGCTGCGGGCGCTGGGCGGCGGGCTTCTTCTCGACCTGAGCGGCAGGCTGCTCTTCCGCCTTGCCGGCGAACAGACCGACCAGCGACTTGATCAGACCCTTGAACAGGCTGGGCTCCTGGGCGGCGGCAGCGGGTGCTTCGGCGGGTGCCGCAGCGACCGGGGTCGGCGCGGTGCGCTGGGGCGCGGTCTTGACCGCTGCCTCCTGACGCACCAGGGTGCGCGTGGAGCTGATCGGCTGGGCTTCTTCGGCTTCGCTCTGGCTCATCTCGTAGCTGGCCTGGCCGGCAATGATGTCCGGGCTGTCGTCGCGCAGGCGCTGGACTTCGAAGTGCGGCGTCTCCAGGTGATCGTCCGGCAGGATGAAGATGCGTGCACGGGTGCGCAGCTCGATCTTGGTGATGGCGTTGCGCTTCTCGTTGAGCAGGAAGGCGGCGACCTGGAAGGGCACGCGGGCGCGTACTTCGGCGGTGCGGTCCTTGAGCGCTTCTTCCTCGATCAGGCGCAGGATTGCCAGCGACAGCGACTCGACGTCGCGGATGATGCCCTGGCCGTTGCAACGCGGGCAGACGATGCCGCTGGTTTCGCCCAGGGACGGACGCAGACGCTGGCGGGACATCTCCAGCAGGCCGAAGCGCGAGATGCGACCGACCTGGATGCGCGCGCGGTCGGCTTCCAGCGCTTCGCGCATCTTCTCTTCGACGGCGCGCTGGTTCTTCGCCGGGGTCATGTCGATGAAGTCGATGACGATCAGGCCGCCGATGTCGCGCAGGCGCAGCTGGCGGGCGATTTCCTCGGCCGCTTCCAGGTTGGTCTGCAGTGCGGTTTCCTCGATGTCGCCGCCCTTGGTGGCGCGCGCCGAGTTGATGTCGATGGACACCAGCGCTTCGGTCGGGTCGATGACGATGGAGCCGCCGGACGGCAGCTTCACTTCACGCTGGAAGGCGGTCTCGATCTGGCTTTCGATCTGGAAGCGGTTGAACAGCGGCACGCTGTCCTCGTAGAGCTTGATCTTGCTGGCGTACTGCGGCATCACCTGCTGGATGAAGCTCAGTGCCTCGTCCTGGGCCTCGACGCTGTCGATCAGTACCTCGCCGATGTCCTGGCGCAGGTAGTCGCGGATGGCGCGGATGATAACGTTGGATTCCTGGTAGATCAGGAAGGGTGCGGCGCGATCCTGCGAGGCCTCCTTGACCGCGGTCCACAGCTGCAGCAGGTAGTCCAGGTCCCATTGCAGTTCTTCGCTGGAGCGGCCGAGGCCGGCGGTGCGAACGATCAGGCCCATGTCGGCAGGGACGTTGATGCCGTTGAGGGCTTCGCGCAGTTCGTTGCGCTCTTCGCCTTCGATGCGGCGGGAGATGCCGCCGGCGCGGGGATTGTTGGGCATCAGCACCAGGTAGCGCCCGGCGAGGCTGATGAAGGTGGTCAGGGCGGCGCCCTTGTTGCCGCGTTCTTCCTTCTCGACCTGAACGATGACTTCCTGGCCTTCGCGCAGGACATCCTTGATGTTCACGCGGCCTTCGGGGGCCTTGCTGAAGTATTCGCGGGAGATTTCCTTGAGCGGGAGGAAGCCGTGGCGCTCGGCGCCGAAGTCGACGAAGGCGGCTTCGAGGCTGGGCTCGACGCGGGTGATCTTGCCTTTGTAGATGTTGGCCTTCTTCTGCTCGCGGGCTCCCGATTCGATGTCCAGGTCGAACAGGCGTTGGCCGTCGACCAGTGCGACACGCAACTCTTCAGGCTGAGTTGCGTTAATTAGCATTCTTTTCATGTAGTACCGTCGGTTTCCGTGGCATCCGGAAACGGCGTTCGGCACACACGACTCTCGCGGTCGGTGTCAGGTGAGTCAGGAATGGTTGTAAGGCACTCCAGTGTCCAGCGATGTGCGGCCAGATGGGCCGGCGTCGCGACGACGTCTCCTGCTTGCTGTCGGAACAGCAGCAATGGTTCGGGAGGAGGAATCAGGCATCGGTAGCGGACGGAATGACGCGTCTGTGAAAGCCTTTGCTACGCAATCCGATGCTCTGTGCATCTCCACCCAACACGCATACTTTGAAAATCGGGTGCCGCTCGCAGAATCCGGGGAGCGGGTTGTCGATTATCGCGATTCCCCAATGGGGGCACGCATCATGTCTTCAAGGCTTGTTTCGCAGCTTCACCGCTACTTGAGGGAAGCTCCGTCGGACGGCCTCACGTCCTCGAACATTTTTGCCGGTCAGGGTCGGCGATATCACTGGCCTCCCTGGACCTGGCCGCTTTTGGCGGCGTTCGCGACTATAACAGCAATGTTTAAGTGCTTCAATTCCATGAAAATTGGTATGATGCCGCGATGACCAATACCCCCTCCCAGACCTCCGGTGTGCAAATACTCGAGGTCGCGCCGGAACTTGCCGGCCAGCGCATCGACAATTTCCTTCGTACCCAGCTCAGAGGCGTTCCCAAGACGCTGATCTATCGCATCCTGCGCAAAGGCGAGGTGCGGGTGAACAAGGGCCGGATCAAGCCTGAATACAAGCTGCAGGCCGGTGATCTGGTGCGGGTTCCGCCGTTGCGCCTGGCTGAGCGCGATGAGCCAGAGCCGCTGGCGCAGGGGCTGCTCGAGCGGCTGGAACAGGCCATCGTCTATGAGGACAAGGCGCTCATCGTACTGAACAAGCCGGCCGGCATCGCGGTGCATGGCGGCAGCGGACTCAGCTACGGGGTCATCGAGGCGTTGCGGCAGTTGCGCCCGGATGCCAAGGAGCTTGAACTGGTCCATCGCCTGGATCGCGACACCTCCGGTCTGCTGATGATCGCCAAGAAGCGCAGCATGCTGCGTCATCTGCACCAGGCGTTGCGTGGCGATGGCGTGGACAAGCGCTACATGGCGCTGGTGCGCGGGCGTTGGGAGACATCGAAGAAGCAGGTGAATGCGCCGCTGTTGAAGAATACGCTGCGTTCCGGTGAGCGCATGGTCGAAGTCGCCGAGGATGGCAAGGAGGCGTTGACGCTGTTTCGTGTGCTGCGGCGTTTCGGCGATTTCGCCACCCTGGTCGAGGCGAAGCCGGTAACCGGGCGGACACACCAGATCCGTGTGCATGCGCGGCATGCCGGGCACTGCATCGCCGGCGACAGCAAGTATGGCGATGAGGATTTCACTCGCGAGATCCGTGAGCTCGGCGGTAAGCGCCTGTTCCTGCATGCCTATGCCTTGAGGGTGCCGCTGCCCGATGGCGGCGAACTGTCGCTGGAGGCGCCGGTCGATGAGGTCTGGGCGCGGACGCTGGAGCGGTTGGGTGAATAAGTACGAGGTTCTGATATTCGACTGGGACGGTACGCTGGTCGATTCCATCGCGCGCATCGTCGAATCGATTCGTGTCGCCGCACAGAGTTGCGATCTGCCGCAGCGCGACGATGCGGCGATCAAGGGCATCATCGGCCTGGCCTTGCCCGAGGCCATCGCCGTGCTGTATCCGCAGATGGCCGATGCTGCGCGGGTGGAAGCCTTCCGCCAGCATTACGTCGAGCATTACCTGGCGCTGGAGACGCAGCCGTCGGCGCTGTATCCGGGCGTTGCGCAGGCGCTGCAAGGGTTCCGGGATGCGGGTTACCTGCTGGCGGTCGCGACCGGCAAGGGTCGGCGCGGCCTGGACCGTGTGCTGGCGGGGCAAGGCTGGGAGGATTTCTTCGATATCACCCGCTGCGCGGACGAAACCGCGAGCAAGCCGGACCCGCTGATGCTCCATGAGATTCTCGCCTACTGCGGCAAGCGTCCGGAGCAGGCGCTGATGATCGGCGACTCGGTGTTCGATCTGCAGATGGCGCATCGCGCGGGCATGGACAGCGTGGCCGTCGCTTACGGCGCGCAGCCGCTGGAGGTTCTGCGGCAATGCCGTCCACGGATGGCGATCAATCGTTTTGCGGAGCTCGGCACCTGGTTGCGCTCCACGGCTGGTTCTGAGGTGAATGCATATGTCGGATGAATGGAAAGCGCCGGTGGACGAGGGCAAGGCGGACCGCAACAGCTGGAAGCTGCTGGAGAAGACCCTGCTCGCCGGTATTCAGGAGCAGCGGCGTGCGAGACGCTGGGGAATATTCTTCAAGCTGCTGACATTCATCTACCTGTTCGGTGCGCTGGCGCTGTTCTCTCCTGCGCTGCAACTGGGCAAGGGCAAGTCCGCCTCGGAAAGCCACACGGCGGTGATCAATGTGCGCGGAATGATCGCCGACGAGGAATCGGCCAGTGCCGATAACGTGGTCGGGGCCTTGCGGGCGGCATTCGAGGATGCCAATACCAAGGGCGTGGTTCTCAGGATCAACAGCCCTGGTGGCAGCCCGGTCCAGTCCGGCTATATCTACGACGAGATCCGGCGCCTGCGTGGCGAATACCCGGCGATCAAGGTCTATGCGGTGATTACCGATCTCGGTGCCTCGGGGGCCTACTATATCGCCAGTGCCGCGGACGAGATCTATGCGGACAAATCCAGCCTGGTGGGCTCCATCGGCGTAACGGCAGCGACGTTCGGCTTCGTCGACAGCATGGCAAAACTCGGGGTCGAGCGCCGGGTGTATACCGCTGGCGAGCACAAGGCCTTCCTCGATCCGTTCCAGCCGGAGAAGCCCGAGGAAACCGAATTCTGGCGCAATGTGCTGGCCACCACGCACCGGCAGTTCATCGACAGCGTCAAGCGCGGGCGTGGCGACCGGCTGCAGGATGCCGAGCATCCGGAGTTGTTCTCCGGGCTGGTCTGGTCGGGCGAGCAGGCGCTGGAGCTGGGGCTGATCGATGGACTGGGCGGTACCGCGCATGTTGCCCGTGAGGTGATCGGCGAGCCGGAGATCGTCGACTTCACGGTCAAGGAATCGCCGCTCGATCGTTTCACCAAGAAGCTGGGGGCCGGTGTCGCCGAGCGCCTGGCGCTCTGGTCCGGGCTGCAGGGGCCGGCGCTGCGATAACCGGGTCGGTCAGGGGATCTCGACACCTTCGTTGAGCAGCATGTCCACCAGGCGGATCAGCGGCAGGCCCACCAGGCTGGTGACGTCCTCGCCCTCGGTGGCGCGGAACAGGCTGATGCCCAGACCTTCGGCCTTGAAACTGCCGGCGCAGTCGTAGGGCTGTTCGAGTTCCAGGTAGCGCTCGATGCGGCTGTCGTCCAGTTCGCGAAAATGCACGGTAAAAGGGATGCAGTCGACCTGGATGCGGCCGCTGCCGCTGTCCAGCAAGGCCAGTCCGGTGAGGAAACTCACGCTGGTGCCGCTGGCGGCCCGCAGTTGCTGCTTCGCGCGCTCGAAGGTGTGCGGTTTGCCGAGGATGCTGTCGCCGAGTACGGCGGCCTGGTCGGAGCCGATGATCAGGTGGTCCGGATAGCGTTCGGCCAGTGCCCAGGCCTTGCTTTCGGCAAGTCGGCGCACCAGTCGCTCGGCGTCTTCGCCAGGCAGCGGGGTTTCGTCGATCTGCGGTGCGCAGCTGTCGAACGGCAGATGCAGGCGCGAGAGCAGTTCCTGGCGGTAGCGTGAACTGGATGCGAGAAGCAGGCGGCGCATGATTCCTCCTTTATATATAGGTGTGAAATTGTATGCGTTCGACGATGAGGCGGGGCGGAATTCCTTTGACAGGCCGCGGACGCGTCCCTAGAATGCCGCGCTTATGTTGAAAGGACCGATACCTCCGCACGTTGATCCGCGCAAGCTCGCTGACCGGGCGGCCACCCTCGAGGGTGAGCTGCAGCTGTCACAGCTCGAGCGGCTCACTGATCCTCTCGAGAGCGATCAGGGTGTGGTGCGCGCCAGTTTTGACTTCGGGCGCGACGAGCAGCGTACTGTGGTGATCCACAGCCGGCTCGATGTTGAGGTCAAGATGATTTGCCAGCGTTGTCTGGAGCCGGTTGTTCTGCCGATTCACAGTGAATGCGATTACGCGGTTGTGAATGAGGGGGCGAACAGCCAGCACCTGCCCAATGGGTACGACGTGCTGGAAGTGGGAGAGGATCCTCTGGATCTGCTGGCGCTGGTCGAAGACGAGCTGTTGCTCGCTCTGCCGATTGTTCCACTCCATGACCCTGAAATTTGCCAGCCGCCGGTTGGGCCAGATGAGCCTGAGCCGAGTGAGGACGAGGTAACGCGGTCCAACCCGTTCAGCGTACTGGCGCAGTTAAAGCGTGACCCAAACGTTTAGGAGTTGATCCAAATGGCTGTTCAGCAGAACAAAAAATCCCGTTCCGCCCGCGACATGCGTCGTTCCCACGATGCCCTCGAGGCGAACGCCCTGTCCGTGGAAAAGAGCACTGGTGAAGTTCACCTGCGTCACCACGTTTCCCCGGACGGTTTCTACCGTGGTCGCAAAGTGGTCGACAAGGGCGCTGACGAGTAATCCTTGTCCGCTCCGGTCATCGCGATCGACGCAATGGGTGGGGACTTCGGTCCCCGCTGCATTGTTCCGGCCAGTCTGTCCTGCCTGGCTGAAAATCCCTCGCTGCATCTGGTCCTCGTCGGCCAATCCTCCCTGCTCGAACAGCTCGCCGCCCGGTATCCGCGGCTCGATCGCTCGCGCCTGCGCATCGTCGATGCGCCTGAAACGATCGGCATGGACGAGCGCCCCACGCAAGCCTTGCGCAGTAAGTCGCGTTCCTCCATGCGTGTCGCGCTCGAGCTGGTGCGCGACGGCGATGCACACGCCTGCGTCAGCGCCGGCAATACGGGCGCGCTCATGGCGCTGGCGCGGCAAGTGCTGAAAACCCTGCCGGGAATCGATCGGCCGGCCATGGCCACGGCGCTTCCCACCCAAGGCAAGCCTTGTCTGCTGCTGGATCTGGGGGCGAATGTCGACTGTACTGCCGAGCAGCTCTATCAGTTCGCGGTAATGGGGGCGGTGGTGGTCGAGTCCCTGGGGGTGGCTCGACCGCGGGTCGCCTTGCTGAATGTCGGCACGGAAGAGATCAAGGGCAACCAGCAGGTGAAACTGGCGGCGAGCCTCCTGCAGCAGGCCGGTGATCTCAATTACCAGGGCTTCATCGAGGGCGACGGGTTCTACCGTGGCGAGGCCGATGTCGTCGTGTGCGATGGCTTCGTCGGCAACGTGTTGCTCAAATCCAGCGAGGGGCTGGCCGAGATGCTGGTGGCGCGGGTCGAGGCGCTGTTCAGGCGCTCGCTGGGCGCGCGGCTGGTGGGCGCCCTGGCGCTGCCGCTGCTGCGGCGGCTGCGCGCGGACCTCAATCCGGCTCAGTACAATGGCGCCAGCTTTCTCGGGCTCCAGGGGATCGTGGTCAAAAGCCACGGCAGCGCCGGAAAGGAGGGTTTCAGGTCGGCGGTCCGGCGGGCTGCCGAAGATGTCGAGCATGATCTGCCTGGACAGCTTCACGGCAGGCTGGAGCGCTTCCTGTCGGAGGGGCGGCTATCCGGAGTGGCGGATGATGTGACTGCCGCGGATGGCCCGCCATCCAACTGAAATTCGGTGCGTCCGCTCGCGGGCGTGTTCTTCAAGACGAACAGAACCATAAGAGAGCCGTTTCATGTCTGCATCATTCGCTTTCGTCTTTCCCGGCCAGGGCTCGCAGTCCCTCGGCATGCTCGCCGAGCATGGCGCCCAGCAGCGCGTGATCCTCGACACTTTCGCCGAGGCGTCCTCGGCGCTGGGCTACGATCTCTGGGCGCTGACCCAGCAGGGTCCCGAAGAGCAATTGAACCAGACCGACAAGACCCAGCCGGCCATTCTGGCCGCTTCCATTGCGCTGTGGCGTTTGTGGGCGGCTGAGGGGGGCGCGCGGCCCGCGTTCGTCGCCGGTCACAGTCTCGGTGAATATTCGGCCCTGGTGGCAGCCGGCAGCCTGTCGTTCGCCGATGCGGTCAAGCTGGTCGAGCTGCGTGGCCAGCTGATGCAGCAGGCGGTGCCGGCCGGGCAGGGCGGCATGGCGGCCATTCTTGGCCTGGACGATGCCGACGTGCTGGCGGCCTGCGCCGAATCCGCGCAGGGTGAGGTGGTCAGCGCGGTCAATTTCAACGCGCCGGGCCAGGTGGTGATCGCCGGCAGCGCGGCGGCCGTCGAGCGTGCCATCGAGGCGTGCAAGGCCAAGGGCGCCAAGCGCGCCATGGCGCTGCCGGTCAGCGTACCCTCCCACTGCGATCTGATGCGTCCGGCCGCGGAGCGTTTTGCCGCGTCGGTGGAGGCCATCGCCTGGCAAGCCCCGCAGATTCCGCTGGTGCAGAACGTCAGTGCGGCGGTGGTCGCGGATCTGGATACCCTCAAGCGCGACTTGCTGGCGCAGCTCTACAGCCCGGTGCGCTGGGTCGAATCCATGGTCGCTCTGGGCGGGCGTGGTGTCACGGGCCTGGTCGAATGCGGTCCCGGCAAGGTCCTGTCGGGGCTGAACAAGCGCTGCGTCAAGGGCGTCAGCACCTACAATCTCGATACCCCCGAAGCCTTCGCGGCGACTCGCGCTGCGCTGGCTTGAACAAGGAGAACGCTATGAATTTGCAAGGCAAGGTGGCGCTGGTAACCGGCGCGAGCCGCGGCATCGGGCAGGCCATTGCCCTCGAGCTGGGCCGTCAGGGCGCAATCGTCATCGGCACGGCAACCAGCCCGGCAGGTGCCGAACGCATCGCCGAGACGCTGAAAAGCAACGGTATCGAAGGTGCCGGCCTGGTGCTCGACGTGGGCAATGACGAGTCGGTCAGCAGCACGCTGGAACATATCCAGCAACATCTCGGGCAGCCGGCCATCCTGGTCAACAATGCCGGTATCACCCGCGACAACCTGATGCTGCGGATGAAGGATGACGAGTGGTACGACGTCATCAACACCAATCTCAACAGCCTGTATCGCCTGTCCAAGGCGGTGCTGCGCGGCATGACCAAGGCCCGCTGGGGGCGAATCATCAACATTGGTTCGGTGGTTGGTGCCATGGGCAACGCCGGGCAGGTAAACTACGCCGCAGCCAAGGCCGGTCTGGAGGGTTTCAGTCGTGCATTGGCTCGTGAGGTCGGCTCGCGTGGCATCACGGTGAATGCCGTGGCGCCGGGTTTCATCGATACCGACATGACTCGCGAGTTGCCGGAAGCCCAGCGTGACGCTCTCCTGGGGCAGATTCCCCTGGGGCGTCTCGGTCAGGCCGAAGAAATTGCCAAGGTCGTCGCTTTCCTGGCTTCGGACGGCGCTGCCTATGTCACCGGGGCCACGGTTCCGGTGAATGGCGGCATGTACATGAGCTGAATGTGACGCCAAACGCAGGAGGGCAGTCATAAGGGCTGCCTTAAATTAGCTATAAAACCGCAGCCGGTTTATAGACAGATGGTTGGAAGCGGGTTCATGCTTGCCTGCTTTCAACTTGAAATGCGGAAAACGCTTTCTATACACTACCGCGCAGACCAGCTGCCTGATTTTTCCATAGGAGTGAAAACAAGGTATGAGCACCATCGAAGAACGCGTCAAGAAAATCGTTGCCGAGCAACTTGGCGTTAAAGAAGAGGAAGTAACCAACAGCGCTTCCTTCGTCGAAGACCTGGGTGCCGACTCTCTTGACACCGTCGAGCTGGTGATGGCTCTGGAAGAGGAATTCGAGACCGAAATCCCGGACGAGCAAGCTGAGAAGATCACCACCGTTCAGGAAGCCATCGATTACATCAACGCGCACGCGCAATAAGTTGTAATCCGCTTCGGAACCAGGAAAGCCGCACTGCCTTGAACGGGGTAGTGCGGTTTTTCTTTAGAGAGGGAATCATCCCGGTCACCTAGCTTTCATGCAGCTGAACCGAGGACTGTTCCTGTCTCGGCAAGAGTCGGTCGATGGGAATCGAGCCAAGTACGTTTAGGTATAGGAGTAATTGCTGTGTCGCGTAGACGCGTCGTGGTCACCGGGATGGGCATGCTATCGCCACTGGGTAACGATGTGCCGAGCAGCTGGCAAGGCATTCTGGCCGGCCGCAGTGGTATCGGCCTGATCGAACACATGGATCTTTCCGCCTACTCCACTCGTTTTGGCGGGTCGATCAAGGGTTTCGAGGTCGAGCAGTATCTGCCCGCAAAAGAAGCGCGCAAGCTCGATCTGTTCATTCAATACGGCCTCGCCGCCAGCTTCCAGGCGGTGCGCGATTCGGGCCTGGAGATCACCGATGCCAACCGTGAGCGCATCGGGGTGGCCATGGGCTCCGGTATCGGCGGGCTGACCAATATCGAGAACAGCTGCAAGGCGCTGATCGAGCAGGGCCCGCGGCGTATTTCGCCGTTCTTCGTGCCTGGCTCCATCATCAATATGGTGTCCGGCTTCCTGTCGATCCACCTGGGATTGCAGGGCCCCAACTATGCCATCGCCACCGCCTGCACCACCGGCACGCACTGCATCGGCATGGCTGCACGCAACATTGCCTATGGCGAGGCCGACGTGATGATCGCCGGCGGTTCCGAAATGGCCGCCAGCGGCCTCGGCATCGGTGGCTTCGCTGCAGCACGGGCCCTCTCCACGCGCAATGACGACCCGGCCGGTGCCAGCCGTCCCTGGGACAAGGGGCGCGATGGGTTCGTGTTGTCCGACGGTGCCGGCGCGCTGGTGCTCGAAGAGCTGGAGCATGCCAAGGCGCGTGGCGCGCACATCTATGCCGAGCTGATCGGTTTCGGCATGAGCGCCGATGCCTTCCATATGACCTCGCCGCCGGATGACGGGGCGGGCGCGGCGCGCTGCATCCGCAATGCGCTGAAGGATGCCCGGCTGAATGCCGACCAGGTGCAGTACATCAATGCGCACGGTACTTCCACGCCGGCGGGCGACAAGGCCGAGGCCGCGGCGATTCACAATGTGTTCGGCGACCATGCCTATGAGCTGTCGGTGAGCTCGACCAAATCGATGGTCGGCCACCTGCTCGGCGCCGCCGGCGCAGTCGAGGCGATCTTCAGCGTGCTGGCGATTCGCGACCAGGTGGCGCCGCCGACCATCAACCTGGACGAGCCGGACGAAGGTTGCGATCTCGATTTCGTGCCGCATCAGGCCAAGTCGAGGCCGATCGACGTTGCGATCTCCAATTCCTTCGGCTTTGGCGGCACCAACGGCTCGCTGGTGTTCCGTCGGTTCGCCGAGTGATATCGAGCTGGCTGGATGGGCAACCCGACGACGGGTTGCCCGTTCATGACCGCGGACTGGCCTATGGCGACGGCCTGTTCGAAACGATCCGGGTCGTAGATGGCCGACCGTTGCTGTTCGAACGGCACCTGCAACGGCTGGACGAAGGCTGCCGGCGCCTCGCCATACCCATCGATCTAGAGCTGTTGCGCGGGGAGCTTGTGCCTTTTTGCCGGGACCTCCGGCAGGGTGTAGCCAAGTTGATCCTCACGCGCGGCACCGGGCAGCGTGGCTACGCACCGCCGCAACCCTGCCAGCCGCGGCGATTGCTGCTGGGTTCGGCCTTGCCGGGCTATCCGGCGCAGCATGCCGAATCGGGAGTGCGGCTCTTTCCTTGTGCTACACGCCTGGCCGAGCAGCCGCTGCTGGCCGGTATCAAGCATCTCAACCGCCTCGAGCAGGTTCTGGCGCGGGCCGAATGGCAGGATTCGCGCTATGCCGAGGGGCTGATGCGCGACATGTCCGGCCGGGTGGTCGAGGGCGTGTTCAGCAACCTGTTCCTGGTTGCCGATGGCGAGTTGCGTACCGCCTCGCTGCAGCGCTGCGGCGTGGCCGGTGTGATGCGTGCGGAGATCATCGCCCAGGCTTCACGGCTGACGATTCCGGTTGTCGAGTGCGACATTGCCTACGACGAGCTGCTGCGCGCGGATGAAGTATTCGTCTGTAATAGCCTCTATGGCGTCTGGCCCGTGATCGGCCTGGCCGAGCGCGCCTGGCCGGTCGGTGCGCTGACCCGTAAACTGCAATCCGTTGTCGCCGATCTGTTGAGTAATTCGTGATTCGTAAACTGTTCATTCTGCTGCTGGCGCTCATGCTGCTGGCGTTCATCACGCTGGGGCTTGTCGCCTGGAAGCAGTACGCTGCGCTGGAGCAGCCGCTGATCGTGGCCGAGACGCAGCTGCTCGACGTGCGGCCGGGCGATACGCCCAGCGGTGTATTCCAGCGCCTCGAAAGCCAGGGAACATTGACGGGTTCCTTTTGGTTGCGCCTCTACTGGCGTTTGAACCTGTCCGGGCTCAGCCTGCATAGCGGCGAATACAGCCTGGCGCCGGGGATGAAGGTGCGAGACATGATCGGCCTGTGGCAGCGTGGCGAGGTCGTGCAGTACGGCCTGACGTTGGTCGAGGGTTGGAATTTCCGCCAGTTGCGTGCCGCCCTGGAGAACCAGCCCAAACTGCAGCAGACGTTGGTCGGCTTATCCGATCAGGAAGTCATGGCGCGCCTCGGGCAGCCCGAACTGCATCCCGAGGGGCGCTTCTTCCCCGATACCTATCGCTTCACCCGTGGCACCAGCGACCTCGACCTGCTCAAGCGGGCCTTCGCGCGGCTGGAGCAGGTGCTCGACGAGGAATGGCAGCAGCGTGGGGAAGGCTTGCCCTACAAGGACGCCTACCAGGCATTGATCATGGCCTCGATCATCGAGAAGGAAACCGGTGTGCCCGGCGAGCGTGGCGAGATCGCCGGGGTCTTCGTCCGCCGGCTCGAGCGGGGCATGTTGCTGCAGACCGATCCGACCGTGATCTACGGGATGGGCGAAGCCTATCGCGGACGAATTTCGCGCAGCGACTTGCGTACGCCGACGCCCTACAACACCTACACCAGCGCCGGACTGCCGCCGACGCCGATCGCCATGGTCGGGCGCGAGGCGATTCATGCGGCGCTGCATCCGGTCGCCGGCAAGAGCCTCTATTTCGTCGCCCGTGGCGATGGCAGCCACGTATTCAGCGACACCCTCGACGAGCACAACCGCGCGGTGCGCCAGTACCAGCTCAAGCGGCGCGTGGACTACCGCTCCAGCCCCCCGCCGCGGCAAGCGCCCCCGGCAACCAGCGAGAATGCCCAATGAACGGACTCTTCATCACCCTGGAAGGGCCCGAAGGCGCGGGCAAGAGCACCAACCGCGAGTATCTCGCCGGGCGTCTGCGTGCGCGCGGGCTGGACGTCGTGCTGACGCGCGAGCCGGGCGGGACGCCGCTGGCCGAGCGCATTCGCGAGCTGCTGCTGACCCCGGCCGACGAACCCATGGCCGTGGATACCGAACTGTTGCTGGTCTTCGCCGCCCGCGCCCAGCATCTGGCGCAGGTCATCCGGCCGGCGCTGGCGCGCGGCGCGGTGGTGCTCTGCGATCGTTTCACCGATGCCACCTATGCCTACCAGGGCGGTGGCCGCGGCCTCTCGCTGGAGCGGATCGCGCAACTGGAAACCTTCGTCCAGGGCGACCTGCGCCCGGACCTGACGCTGATCTTCGACCTGCCGGTCGACGTGGGACTGGCCCGCGCAGCGGCGCGGGGCCGGCTGGATCGATTCGAGCAGGAGGGCATGCGCTTCTTCGAGGCCGTCCGCCGCGCCTATCTGGAGCGTGCCCAGGCTGCACCGGCACGCTACCGCATCCTCGATGCCGGCCAGCCGCTGGCGGCGGTGCAGCAGGATATCGAGGCGCTGATCCCGGAATTGCTGGAGCGCCTGCATGGCTGACGTCCTCCCCTGGCAGGCCGATCTCTGGCAACAGCTGGCGGGCCGTCAGCAGCATGCACACGCCTATTTGCTGCACGGCCCCGGCGGGATCGGCAAGCGCCTGCTGGCCGAGCAACTGATGGCGCTGCTGTTGTGCCAGCGGCCGTCGGGCAACGCCGCCTGCGGACAGTGCAAGGCGTGCCAACTGCTGGCAGCGCAGACGCACCCGGACCATTACGTTCTCGAACCCGAGGAGGCGGACAAGGCCATCCGGGTCGACCAGGTTCGCGACCTGGTCGGCTTCGTCACCCAGACCGCCCAACTGGGCGGGCGCAAGGTAGTGCTGCTGGAGCCGGCCGAGGCGATGAACCTGAATGCCGCCAATGCGCTGCTGAAGAGCCTCGAAGAGCCTTCCGGTGATACCGTGCTGCTGCTCATCAGCCACCAGCCCAGCCGCCTGCTGCCGACCATCAAGAGCCGCTGCGTGCAGCAGGCCTGTCCGCTACCGGGGCGCCAGCAGAGTCTCGACTGGCTCGCCGGGCAATTGCCGGAAGTTGCAGCGGAGTTGCGCGAACAACTGCTGACCCTGGCCGCAGGCTCGCCGCTGGCTGCGTTGAAGCTGCACGAGCAGAAGGTGCTGGAGCTGCGCGCGCTGGTGGTCGAAGGGGTGAAGAAACTGCACAAACAGCAGCAGTCGCCCAGCCAGTTGGCCGAGGGCTGGAATGCCCTGCCGCTGATCCTGCTGTTCGACTGGTTCTGCGAATGGGCGCATCTGATCCTGCGCTACCAGATGACCTCCGACGAAGCGGCGCTCGGCGCCGCGGACATGCAGAAGGTGGTGCAGTATCTGGCACAGAAAGCGCCACGGCACAAGGTCCTGGGCATGCAGGACTGGCTGCTCGAACAGCGGCAGAAAGTGCTGGGCAAGGCCAACCTCAACCGTGTCTTGCTTCTCGAAGCGCTGCTGGTGCAGTGGGCAAGCCTGCCCGGTAAGGGCTAGAATCGAGCAGACTTTTCGCTAGGAACACCGCATGAGCCTGCCAGCAAACCTCGGTCCGCGTAACGGCATCCTGTCCCTGACCATCAAGGACAAGTCGGTGCTCTATGCGGCGTTCATGCCCTTCATCAAGCACGGCGGGTTGTTCATTCCGACCAACAAGAGCTACAAGCTGGGCGACGAAGTGTTCATGCTGCTCAACCTGATGGACGAGCCGGAAAAGATCCCCGTCGCCGGCAAGGTGGTCTGGATCACGCCGAAGGGCGCCCAGGGCAGCCGCGCCGCCGGCATCGGCGTGCAGTTCAACGAAGGCGACAACACGGCGCGCAACAAGATCGAGACGTACCTGGCCGGTGCGCTGAAATCGGACCGGCCGACCCATACGATGTAGGCCGGCGGCCCGTTACGCGCCGTTGCGATTATCAGGTTCCTGCCTTTTGCTCTACAATCGCCCCTTTTTCGCGATGGCGAGTAGCAGCCCTCCATGTTGGTAGATTCCCACTGTCACCTCGACCGACTCGACCTGACGGCCCATGACGGCTCGCTCGATGCGGCGCTCGATGCGGCCCGGATGCGGGGGGTGGGGCATTTCCTGTGCATCGGCGTCAGCGCCGACAACGCCGCCGCGGTCAAGTCGCTGAGCGAGCGCTATGCCGATGTCGATTGCTCGATCGGCGTGCATCCGCTGGACCTGGAGCCGACCAGCCAGCCGGCGCTGGACTGGCTGCTGGCCGAATTGCAGCATCCCCATGCCGTGGCCATCGGCGAGACCGGGCTGGACTACCATTACGAGCCCGAGGCGGCGCAGCTGCAGCAGCAATCCTTCCGCCTGCATCTGGAGGCGGCCCGCCTGACGGCCAAACCGGTGATCGTCCATACCCGTGCGGCGCGCAGCGACACGCTGGCATTGCTGCGCGAGGCGGCTTTGCCGCAAGCCGGTGTGCTGCATTGCTTCACCGAAGACTGGGACATGGCCAGGGCCGCGCTCGATCTCGGCTTTTACATCTCCTTCTCCGGCATCGTGACCTTTCGCAATGCCGACGCCTTGCGCGAGGTCGCCCGCCAGGTTCCGGCCGACCGTCTGCTGGTCGAGACCGACTCGCCCTACCTGGCGCCGATCCCGTACCGTGGCAAGGCGAACCTTCCGCAATACGTGCGCGAAGTGGCCGAGTTCCTCGCCGATCTGCGCGGCGTCGCCCTCGAGGAACTGGCCGAGCAGACGACCGGCAACTTCAAGCGGTTGTTCCCATTGGCGAGAGTGGCCGGCTGATCGCTCCTGGCCCGCTCGGCAGGTGGTGTCGATGATTTGCCGGGCATGATCCGGGCCGGAGCGCACCGATTGTCCATCCCACGTGTTCAGGCACGTGGTCTTACCCCGTCGCATAGACCTGCAAGGTGATGTAATGACCCGCGACACGCTGCACACCGGCCCGCTCCAGCGTGGCCTGAAGAACCGCCATATCCAGTTGATCGCCCTGGGTGGCGCCATCGGCACCGGTCTGTTCCTGGGTTCGGCCGGGGTGCTGAAAAGCGCCGGGCCCTCGATGATCCTCGGCTATGCCATCGGTGGCTTCATCGCCTTCCTGATCATGCGCCAGCTCGGCGAGATGATCGTCGAGGAGCCGGTCGCCGGTTCCTTCAGCCACTTCGCACACCAGTACTGGGGCAGCTATGCGGGCTTCCTGTCGGGCTGGAACTACTGGGTGCTCTACGTGCTGGTGGGCATGGCCGAGCTGACCGCGGTCGGCAAGTACGTGCAGTTCTGGTGGCCGGAGATTCCCACCTGGGCCACGGCGGCGGCGTTCTTCGTGCTCATCAACCTGATCAACCTCAGCAATGTGAAGGCCTTCGGTGAAACCGAGTTCTGGTTCGCCATCATCAAGGTGGCGGCCATCATCGGCATGATCCTGCTGGGGTTGTTCCTGCTGTTCAGCGGCCATGGAGGCGAACAGGCGAGCATCAGCAACCTATGGAGCCACGGCGGTTTCTTCCCCAACGGCTTCAGCGGGATGGTGATGGCGCTGGCGATCATCATGTTCTCGTTCGGCGGCCTGGAGCTGGTCGGCATCACGGCGGCGGAAGCGGCCGATCCGAAGACGGTGATTCCAAGGGCGATCAACCAGGTGGTCTACCGCATCCTGATCTTCTACATCGGCGCGCTGACCGTGCTGCTGGCGCTCTACCCGTGGGATGCGCTGTTGCAGACCCTGGGTGCGGCCGGCGACCCCTACAGCGGAAGCCCCTTCGTGCAGATATTCTCGCTGATCGGCAGCGATACGGCGGCGCACCTGCTCAACTTCGTCGTCCTCACCGCGGCGTTGTCGGTGTACAACAGCGGCGTGTATTGCAACAGCCGCATGCTCTACGGCCTGGCCGAGCAGGGCGACGCGCCGCGCGGGCTGATGAAGGTGAACCGCCGCGGCGTGCCGGTGCTGGCCATCGGCGTGTCGGCGCTGGTGACGCTGCTGTGCGTGGTGGTGAACTATCTGCTGCCGCGTGACGCGCTGGAGCTGCTGATGTCGCTGGTGGTGGCGGCGCTGGTGATCAACTGGGCGATGATCAGCCTGGCCCACCTGAAGTTCCGCAGGGCGATGCAGCGCCAGGGCGTGGAGCCGAGCTTCAAGGCGTTCTGGTTTCCCTTGAGCAACTACCTGTGCTTGGCCTTCGTGACTGGGATCCTGGTCATCATGCTGTGGATTCCCGGTATTCGCATGTCGGTGTTCGCCATTCCGCTCTGGATTGGATTCCTCTGGCTTTGCTTCCGTCTGCGCCAGGCACGCCTGGTGGCACGTACGGCATAGGCCGAGCAGTGGAGCGTGGCGTAAAAAAGGTTCATCGCGCTTTCTTGGGGAAGCAAGAATTGACACCGGACTGGCAAGTTTGGGTGTTGCTGCCATTTGGTTTGGGCTTGCGCCTTGGTGATCAGGGCGCTTACCGAGTGTGCTGACACTTCTGGTTTCGGCCCCCCGGCCGAGTCACTTGACTCGCTTCACTCGCCCTTCGGGCCAGCCTGCGGCTGTTACTCCGCTACGCTCCGTATCTCGTTGCTCGCCGAGAAAGTAAGCAAAGAAGAAGGGCACCCGACATCCGGGTCTGTCCGCTGCGCGGCCAGACTCCCCTCGTTCCGATGCCGCTCCGGGGGCCGTCACGATGGGACGTCCCTACCTCGGCGGCCCCGTCCATCGTT
>NZ_AZSV01000071.1:0-23508 GCF_000582595.1 Pseudomonas sp. BAY1663 | reverse complement strand
GCAAGAGGGAGCGCGCAGAGTACTCGACGAAACCTTGGCCGAGCTGAATACGCTCGATACTTGCAAAGATGAACTCGACCGCGTACTTGGAACCGCCCGCGACTGGCACGGCAGACTGAAGGACTCCTTAGCGGCGCTACGCAACCTGCAACAATGTGTCTCCCTGCTCGCGGAAGCTGAGACAGCGGCACAACAAGCGGGCAGGCTACGAAGCGAATCTGAAACGTTGCGGACTCGCAATCGCGAGGAACTCAAGCGTGCCCGGGAGGGCTACAAACGCGCTGCCAAGGGGCTCGCCGATCTGCAGCAGGGCATCGAAGAGTTGCATCGCCGGGCTGCTGCTTATCGTCAGGCAATTCGACGGCTACGGGAAGCCGAGGCGCATTTGCAGACCGTACCTTTGCTTCCTGCGCAGTTCGCCGATCAGCTTATGTCGGTACGCCACATGCTCGAATGCGTCGATCAGGAACGTCGGGAGGCAAGGACGCGCCTGTCCGATGCGCTGGAGCATCGTGCGCGTCATGAGCAGCTCATGGAGGCTGTGTGGCGGCTAGCGGGACGGGATGTCGAAATCACCGCTGCGTACGATGTGGCCACCGAAGCGGTGCACCGTCATCGGACACTGAGCGTACTTGCCGAGCAGCTTCCCGACATTGAGGCGAAACTGGCCGAAGCGCAACAGCTGCAGGCCCGGCAGGCCCGGGTGTGTGCAACGGCGAGGGAGCTGGGCGTGGTTCTCACCCAGGCGCCTGCCATTGAAGTCGTCGACGCGTTGCTGAGTGATACTGAAGTCGAGCAATCCACACATGAACAGGCACAACGGGCGGCCAATGAAGAACTTGCTGAGCTACGGCGCCGGCGTGAGGAGCTGCAGCAACAGCATCGGCAGTTAATGGCACGCGAGCCGCAATGGCAGACTTTGGCGGAGTGCGCCGTCCGCATTTCCGATCACCTCGATACCCATGTGACGGACCGGGCCAGTCTGGATGCAGCTCGTGCCTGTTTGAGCACAGAGCACGCCGAGGCAGCCCGGGTCGAACAGGGGGCACGGCATGTACAGGAGCAGCTGCTCCGGGACGCACGTGACCTGCTGTCGGCCGGCGGGCCGTTCTCGCCCGCGTTGCTGCAGCTCAAGGACAGGCTCGGCGCCGAGCTGCTGGCTGGCAGCTACGAAGAAGTGGCGATCGAGGAAGCGGCTGTGCTGGAGGCCCGACTTGGCCCCCTGGCACAGGCACTGGTCGTCGATGATCCCGCTGCGGCAGCTCGTGCCTCTGTCGACCGGCCAGAGGAACTGACAGACGTGCTACTGGTGTCACGTGATGCCGATCTCTACCGTCTGGCCGATTCCTCCGACACTACGATGGCTAACGAAGGTGATTTGCTCGTCCAGGAAGGGATTGCCCTGCGTATGTCGCGTATTCCTGCCAAGCCGCGGCTGGGACGGCGTGCGCGCGAGAGACGGGCGGCCGAGCTGCAGGCGCAGGCCGAAGAGAAAACGTTCGAACTAGAGAATGCGAGGAGCCAGCGCCGCACGCTGGAACGGTTGCAGGAGAATGGCGACACGCTGCTCGCCGGGCTGGAGGTCTGGCTGGCAGGTGACCCCGCGGACGCCATCATCGAGGTGCAGCAGGCGATCGCCTTGGTCGGTGAACAGATCGAGCGACAGAGCGACATGGCTGATCGCCATGCTGCGGCTGCACAGGCACTGCAACCCCGTATTGGCAGGCTGCGTTCGCTGTTGGCCGAGGCGATTCTGCTTGATCCTCCTGACCACGGCGAGCGGGCGCAGATACTCAGTGAAAGGGCATCGCAGGCAGGCGAGGCCAGGGACTGGGTTACCGCCAACCAAGAGGATGTTCTGTATGTGGAGAACGGACTTGGTGATTTGCGCCAGCTTCCGTTGTCGGACACGGACATAGAGGATCTGACGCGCCACGCCGACACTCTGGAAGGCCGGCGCCGGCAACTCGATGCAGGGATCGAAGCCCTCGAATACCTGTGCGACAACGCTGAGGCGCTCGCCTGGGAGGAAGCGCCGCGCCGGCTCGAAGGCTCGCAGGAATTAATACCGGCCCTGAAGGAGCAACTGAGCGAAGCGGAAGGCTTGCAAGAGGCAGCCGAGGAAAGGGTGAGCCAAGCTGAGGCATGATATGACCAAATTACCGAGCACTTCCAAGAAGTGGAAGGCCGACGTCAAATCGCCAGTCAGGAGCATGCGGCTGCTACGACTCGATTCAACGGGATAGGTATCCCTGCTCCGACGGAAGAAGCGGTAGTGGATGCAGCTAAAGAGGTCGTACGGCAGGAAGAATCGCTGCGTGCTCTGGAGCACCGACGACAGGAATTGAATAGAACCGTCGGTACGCAGCAGGAAGCCCAGCGAGCAGCGCAGGAACGCCTGATCGCAGCCGATGAGAAACTCGCCAGCGAGCGCCGTGAGGCCGAGCCTGCAACGAGGCGGTGGAGTGAACTACATGATCGGGCACAGCGCCACGGCCTCATAGGCAATCTACTCGGCAATGATCCCGACGGGCCAGGCAGTATCCGCGGCCATGTCAATCTCGTACAGATCGCGACAGCGCGGCGTGACGTCTTGCTAGAACGGTTACACAACGCACGAGGCGGGGACGCTCTGCTCGCTGAGCTTGAACTGGTACGAAATCCATCGGCAGACGCCGCTTTCGCTGATCCTATTCTTGAACTCTGGCTGGCTGTGCGCGACTGGCTGCGCCACCGCCTGCCGGCACAGGTAGCCGAGGTCGATGACCCGCGCGAAGCACTCATCCGGCTGCGCGACCAACTATCTGACCTCGAAGAGCGTCTCGCCCGTCAGGAAAGCGACCTGCGTGGAGCTAGCGAAGACGTAGCACGAGGCATTGACGTACAGATCCGCAAGGCGCGTGGCCAAGTCACTCGCTTGACCAAGAATCTAGAAAAGGTCAGCTTCGGCAGCATTCAGGGCATCCGTGTGCGCATGCAGGCTGTCGAACGTATGGAGCAGATCCTTCGCGCCCTGCGTGAAGGTGCGGCCCAGGAGCTGCTGTTCCAGGCGGACATGCCGATCGAGGAGGCGCTCGACGAAATCTTTCGTCGCTACGGCGGTGGGCGCTCAGCAGGGCAGCGTCTGCTCGATTATCGGGAATACGTGCATCTGCAGGTGGAGATCCGTCGCAAGTCCGGCACCGAGTGGGAAGTCGCCAACCCGACACGTTTGTCGACCGGCGAGGCGATCGGTGTCGGTGCTGCGTTGATGATGGTAGTTCTCACCGAGTGGGAGCGCGATGCGACCTTGCTGCGCGGTAAGCGCGCTCACGGTTCGCTGCGTTTCCTGTTCTTGGACGAAGCCAACCGCCTGTCGCCAGACAATCTCGGCGTCTTGTTCGATTTGTGTCAGACATTGGATCTGCAGTTGATGATCGCGGCTCCCGAAGTGGCGCGTGCCGAAGGTAATACGACGTATCGCTTGGTGCGCCAGGTGACGCCCGAGGGGCGCGAGGAAGTTCTGGTGTTCGGTCGTCGCACTAGGAGCGTAGGCTAATGTGGCAGACGCCGCAGCAGCGCATCGCTCTGCTCGAGTTGCTGGTGCAGGGGACGCTCAAGCGCCGCGCCTCACAGGTGAAAGCGTATGACACTCTGGCAGAACTATCCTGGATCCGCTCGACCGGCCGGCGTGATCAGATTGCCTTGGTAGAGGCTCGCCGCACTGAACTCGTTGCGCTGCTTGAGCGGGTATGGCCGGACTGGCAGGAAGCGCTGGCGGCACTTACAGCGGGAGGGTTTTCTCCCACGCCTGATGGTTGGACTCGCTTGGAAGATGCGCGCCGCGCAGGGCGGCTTCCGGCGCTGCCAGGACGTCTCAATCGCCGGACTGCAGCCGCGCTAACCGCGCCCCACTCCAAAGCGGTACTGACGCCGCGCCGGCTAGCCGCGCTTGCCGGCACCGAGGCGACCCACGACGGATTGTTACGCTTGCGGCCACCGCGTGGATTGGTGGCACAGACCGAGCAGGGTGTCCTGGATCTATGGAAGCTTGCCCGTTTTCTTGGTGAAGCACCGATCCCGGAGCGGGCCTTCCTTGATGGCCTCACCTTGGAAGGTCCCTTGCGAGCGGTCTTGCTGGTGGAAAACTCTGGCGCTTGGCGTGACCTGCCGATGCTGGACGGATGGCTTTTGGCTCATGTCCCTGGCTGGGACATAGCCACTGTTGTGCATCTACTCGCTCAGGTGCAGCCCGAGGTTCCTGTCGTTCACTTTGGTGATCTCGACCCGAACGGCGTACGAATCTTCCTGAAACTACGAGAGCTTCGGTCGGATCTGTGCTGGTTCGTTCCATCCTTCTGGACCGAGTGCGTCGAGCCTAGGAAGTTGAAAAAGCCATGGCCTGCTGGGCTTGATCTTCGTCATGCGCCCAAGCTGGTGCATGATCTCGTGGACAGAGGTCTTTGGTTGGAGCAGGAGCCTTTGGTGGTCGACTCTAGGATGAGAAGTGCTCTTGAGTCGATCATTCAACTAGTCGCCGATTGAGGGGCTCGAAGGACACCGGTGCTCAGGGATGCGCAACGAGTTGTTCCACCTCGTCGACGATCTCAGCTGCGGTGCAGCCCAGGGGGTTAGCTAGCTTGATTAGGGTGGTGATCGTTGGCTGGTTGATGCCCCGTTCCATCAGGCTGACGTAGTTACGCTGCAATTCCGCCTCATGGGCCAATTGCTCCTGGGTGAATCCTGCTTCGACACGCCGTCTGCGCAGGACCTTTCCGAACGCCAATCCGACTTCCACAGATGACTCCCCAAAAGGGAGGACTATCTGGGCGGCGTCATCTCTGGTCTTCACAGTATATTGTGAATTTGGTAAAACGTGACCTCATGGCATGACGTCACCCCAGCGAATTACAGGGCTGCCTTCCTACATGCCGTCTTCGTAATCGGCTGGGCGGTTGCAGGAGCTGAGTGCAACACGGTTATTGGATTGAAGCTGGCGCATCATGCCGCACAGCCATGGCTTCCTGCATCACTTCGCCCATGACTTCGATCGGACATTTGAAATCGAAGCGTTTACGGGGGCGCATATTCAGTTGCAAGGCGATGGTATTCAGCTCCTCCTGGCTATGTACCGATAAGTCTGTGCCCTTCGGCAGGTACTGACGGATCAACCCATTGATGTTTTCGTTGCTGCCGCGTTGCCAGGGGCTATGCGGGTCGCAGAAGTAGATCGCCACTCCGGTCTGCTGGGTAATTTCGGCATGCTGCGCCATCTCCCGCCCCTGGTCGTAGGTCATGCTCTTGCGCATCACCAGCGGCATGCCATTGAGCGCTGCACTGAAGCCTTCCACCGCCGAGGTCGCCGTCGCGTCATTCATCTTTACCAGCATCAGGTAGCCACTGCTGCGCTCGACCAGGGTGCCCACCGCAGAGGCGTTGGCCTTGCCCTTGATCAGGTCACCCTCCCAATGGCCCGGCATCAGCCGGTCTTCGATCTCTGGCGGGCGCACATGGATGCTGACCATATCGGGAATCTGGCCACGTCGATCCACACCGCCAGAACGCGACCGGCGATCCGTTTTCCCCTGGCGCAGGCAAACGATCAACTCCTTGCGCAACTCGCCTACTGGCAGTGCATAGATCGCGTTGTAAATCGTCTCGCGACAGACGTAGGCGTCTCTGAGGCTGGGTATGTTCATGCGGCGCAGCTTGCCGGCAATCTGCTCGGGAGACAAACGTTCACGCAGCATGTGGGTCACCAGCTCAAAGCGTTCACTGCCTGGCAAGAGTTTGCGTTGGGGGCGACAGGCCTGACGACGGGCCCGCATCTGCTGCTGGGCGGTACAGGCCAAGTAGCTGGCACCAGAGCATCTATTGCGACGCAGCTCGCGGCTGATGGTCGAGGGTGATCGTTTGATCAGGCCGGCAATCCGACGCAGGCTGAAGCCTTGAGCCTGGCCGAGTTGAATGGTGATGCGTTCTTCGATGCTAAGTTCGTGATAAGACATAGGGGCAGCACCTTACCGAAAGGGTCAGGTGTTGCACTCAGTTTTTGCCGCCGCCGTATGCTGGTTCGGAACTGGCGGACGTGAGGCCGAGGAACGACGCGTGCAGATGCTCCTGCGCCAGCACATGCCGCTCACGCCGTAGCAGACCTGGAACAGCATATCGCCGAATGCCGGCAGCGCTAGTTCGCGACCTGGCCGGCTGGTATCCGTTATGAACTGTCTGGATGGCAAATCACCCGACTGCCCGAGCAGTTGGGGGCAGTTCGCCACGCTGGACGAGGCACTGGAGGGGGTTGAGGATCGGAAATATGGCTGGCCGCGTTGAGCCCGTATCGGTTGATAACCCAGCCCGTTTTCCGCGCATGCGCGGAAACGGATCATCAGCGTCTCACCTGAAATTCTGCAGTCTCGTAAAAAGCCAGCCTTCGAAAATGGGGACTCCTCGCGTGCATTAGTCACTATGTGAACATGAACGTGAGGCACCAATGAAAAAAATCCAGCTTTCAAAAATAACGGGAATGCACTCAGAAATAATACGCTTGGAACAAGAGCTGGACCTGGCACCAACCAAGGTTCCGGATCGCGAGTTAATTCCTATTGCTCTGGCAGAGAAAATAAACATGGCTCATCCACTGATTGTCGTTGGCGAGGATGAATATTGCTGCATAGGTAGAGCCGTACTGTATCGCTGGATGGCTGCTCATATGCCAGCCAGCACACAGGCTTTCTGCATTGAATTCAATAAATCCTATTCACGGGAAGATATCAGAAAACAATTCCTCATCGAGAGGCTTGTTGGTCCTGCCCTGTTTCAGACAAGGCCGCAGCAGGTCAAGGTGCTGTATGAACTTGTTTCTAACAATAAGAGCCTGTGGCCCAATCAGTATCGCAGCTATGCGCATCTTTCAAAGATGACAGGAGTAAAGCCAATAAAAGGAATCAAGCCGAATGGAGAGTATCGATGAAAAACAACGAGCGCATATTGTCCCTTGCGAAGGAGGCGGAGCAGTCGGGCAGGGCGGTTAAATATATTCTGGACTTGATGGATGCACATCCAGATCTTATCGACTTGCCGAGGATATCCATGGGCTTATAAAGGCATTAAACGCCTCGGAAGTCGAACCAAAATTTAGTTTCGACGGTATCGACAAGGCGGTTCTGCTAAGTACGTGCAAATGGATTGCTTCACTGGGGGCTCAACCAAACATCGAAGCTTTGTTTGGTAAAAGTTTTTGGCTTGGAAACCCACCCCCTATCCGAAATCCTGTGCTTAACCAAGGCGTAAAAAAGTTTGGATTTCCTTACGCAGCTATCTGGCATGCGCCTCGCGATTCTGAAAATGAGCAAGACTACTATCGATTGCTTGCGCAGCTGCTATCTGTTTTTCAGCGACGAAATACAGATAGGCTCCAATCGCAGCGGTACGCTGTTTTTTTAGATTTGCGTCGGCTGTGTGATTTAAAGCAGATCGACATTCCGGATCAATTGAAAATATGGGGAGAAACCGATGCGTTTGTAAGGGCGTGCCGGATTTTTCATCCTCAAGAAAACGAATCTGAAAGCTCAAAAGCCCTAAAGTCAATCTGCCGACTGGTTGCATACTGTAGTGGCGACGAACCTAAAGTCAGATCTGGGGGAGGTGGGCATCATGGCCCACGCCCAAGACTCACAGGTCCAGAACTATCTCACTTCATCGCAGACAATCCATTGGGGTTTGCCCTTGCAGACCCCGATGATCCCGACCAGCTACCGGGCTACTACAGCATTTTATGGGAGCCAACCGGATCAGTAGACGGAGAGCTGGCACCAGAGGAATTATCTTCGGAAACCGAGATTTGGCTACTCGATGATGATGGCTGCGAACGGCCGTATGTCGCAGATCTTCTGAGCCAGCAGGCCATTGAGGCTCATATCGTTCGCAGCCGACAATATGTGCCTTTTTCGTATAACCAATTCACCCTGTCGGAGCTGCGAGATCTGTTGTTCGGTGCCAGCGATCTGTTTTATGCGTGTAGGCAAGAACTTGGTCACACGCAGGACACATCCGGGCTGCGGCGCAGGATGGAGGCGATCCTCATGATCCATGTTTGCCTGTGGCTGGGGCAGCCTGCTGCCCAGATATTGGAGATGACGGTGGCGGACAGCACAGCGGAGGACTCTGATGGGTTGATTCTCATTTCTGGGGCGCCTGCACAGTTCAGCATGATCGTTCGGCGGCCAGAGCTGGTGGGTGATGATCGTTGGCAAGCTACTGCGGGAATTCGACGCGCAGCGTTACGAATTCTGCTGCCTGATCTGGCTGGCAGCTCAGCCATGGTCGACGCTCTCCGAGAGGCCTTTCCTCCCTCATCTAGCCTCGTATTCACATGTCAAGCCAATGAACTCGAAGGCGAGGTGAAAGCGGTTTTGCATCAGCTGGGTGGAGGTGACCGACGATTCACGCTGAACAAGCTGCAGAGCTACCTGTTCCACCAGCTCGTATCAGATACGCATGACGTAGCTGCGGCATCGATGCTCTCCGGCGTTACGATGCCTTCGGCACAGACACCGCGCTATTACCTGCAACTCGATGCTGACTATCTACGCCAGATCTATGTGGACTCGTTGGAGCGAGTACTGCAACAGGTTTATGCCTGTGCCGGCCTGGCGTACGAACCCATCGAGTTCAAGCAGACTCAGCAAGGCGGATTAGGTGCGACCCACTGCCTGTTGCCCGAAACCATTGAGGGCAATGTGAGCGCGATGGCAGAGGTGCTGCGCAAAAAGCCGATGGGTCGCCTCAGCGAGATGCTCGTCTGGCACAACTGCTACACCCTGTGGACTGTGCAAATGTTCATGCTAGTGACAGGTTGTAGAGCGATTCGTAACCCTCTGCTGTTTATCGATGAATTCGATGCGGACCTAGGCATGGGCGCGCTTTCTGACAAGGACAGCGGTGATCGTCATATGAGCCGCTTGATTTGCATGCCACCCATGTTGAGGCGGCAAATCGCACACTACTTTCTGCATTGCGCAGCCATCAGCCAAGAGCTGACGGGCTACCTGCCACAGGATGATGGGGGCGGCAGATGGTCGCGTGGTTTTTTTCTGCGGATTACACCGACCGGCTGGCGTCGGGATGAGATCACCCCATCCCGTATCTATAGGCAAATGAAGCTGGTGCCTGGCTACACCACGCATCGAATCAATGGCTACCGAAAGTTCCTCCGCACCGAGCTGACTGAACGCGGCTGCCCTGCCGAGCCCTTAGCCGCGTTCATGGGGCACTGGCTTCGAGGCGAGGAACCATTGGATGCGTACTCATCGTTCTGTCCAGCGACATATGCCAGGACGATTGATGAGTGGATTACTCCGCTGTTGAAGGAGCTGGGCTGGTCCGCACTCGCTAGCTCGTGGGTGACGGAATGAACAACATTCGTCTGAGTGATCCGTTCCAAAGTGCCATCTGGGCCGATCGGGAGCCGGACTCACTGGCCGATACGCGGAATCGCTTGAGAGCGATAGCAAAGGAATCCGGAACGCAATTTGGGAAATTGCTGTTGGGCGAATGCGCCATGCGCGGAATCTCGACTGAGCATGTCCGCGAGCTGGAATCCCACCTGGGTATGGATTATCCGCTACGCAATATGCTGCGCCGCATTACCCAGCGGTTAAGGCAGCAGATTCCGAGATTCCCGCTTGCGCGAATCGCCATCGCTATCAAACGCGCAGCGAATCCGATCAATCCCGACCTCTACACGGCCGAACGTCTCCTGCACAGCCATCAGGTGCTCCAAGCCCTGCGGCAAGGTCTAAAGCTCAGCCTCGACTCGCTCGATGCGGAAGAACGCATCGGCCTGTTACTGCTGAGTTCAGCCTATTGCGGCGGCCTGATGGATCTGGCTCAGCTGAACGCTGTGCTCGAGGTGCCGCTGAAAAGCATCGAATGGCTGGCAGGTATCCCGGAGATCCGCCTGCCACTCTCGATCCGCGGCACGGACGAGGCCGAGTACCGTCAGTGGTTCCCTGACCCGGCCACGTTGGCGCTGCTGATCCGCTGTGCGGATGATGTTCGCGCAAGGAAGGAGCAAGTGCAGCGTAAGGGTGGAAAGCTCCGGTGCATCCACTCCTTTTTGAGAGCGGCAGGCATGCCTGAGCAGGATCTGCCTCGCAACCTGACCGAGCTGCTGGATCTGCTGCGAATGCAGATGCAATTGCGCCTGTCCCAAATGCTGGTGAATTTCGCCTGCCGGCAAGCGTTCGTCTCCCAATCGATACGCCCGTCAAGCTGGGGCGACATGTTCGGCCATGCCGATCTGGAAGACCCAGCCGGAGCCTATGGGGATGACAATCGTTCGGATACCGCCAAGGATCCCGATGCCCCCGACTGGGTGCTGGAGCTGTGCCAGCGGATCCGGGCAGGCGAATCTAGCGAGATACCACTGCAAACCGAGGCTCAAGCAGAGCTCGCCGATCTCGTCCAAGGCTGGACCGCATTTATGCTCAATGGAGCATCAGCATACGGCCATGACATAGGGCGCAGCACCATCGCCCGCTATGCTCGACTGCTCGGTCCCGCGTTGGTTTCGCAACTGGATGGCGCGAGCATTTTCGAGCTCGAAACTGATGCCCTGGAAATCGTTTATGAGTCGGCGTTGGAGGCTCAAAGCACTGACGGCAAACGGCGCACCCTGGCCAAAGCCATCCATGAATTCCATTTCTTCCTGCAGCGCCGCTACAGCTACCCTCCCATCAGTCCCTACTCTCTGCTGGGCATCGGCAAGGGCGTGACCCGAGTGGATGCACGCATTCTCAGCGAAGATCAGTACCAGTCCGTGCTGCAAGCGCTCGGCACCTGCGGGCTGGAATTGCGAACGCCACAGCTGGTCACTGCAGCCAGACTGTTTCTGATTCTGGGGTTCAGACTGGGGCTACGACGGAACGAGGCTTTGAAGCTGCGCCTCTGTGATCTGCACCTGCCCGAACTGGCTACAGAAGCGAGTGCGCGCATTCAAAAACGGCATCCGAACATGCGCAAGCTGTCCAGCGAGGAGCTGGCTGGGCTGGAGCTGCCGGTCGATCTGCTCATTCGTCCTCATGCACAGCGCGGGCTGAAAACCCAGAATGCCGTCCGGCGACTACCGCTACGCGTGCTGCTGGAACCTGATGAGCTCCAGCTGCTCATAGACTGGTATCGACAGCGCCTAGAGGAGGAGGCTGCAAATCCAGCCTCGGAGTACCTGTTCTGCATCCCGCAGCTGAAAACTCTGTGGATCAGTGAGAGCAGCCTGCTTCCTGCTTTGCACGGATGCATGCGTGCGGTCACTGGCTCTGAGAGCGTGCATTACCACCACCTGCGCCATTCCTGCGCCACCTGGTTGTCGCTCAAGCTGATGGCGTCGCTCGGCGAGTTCTCACCGGAAATGATCTTCCGCGATCTGCCCCAGACCATGCGCTGGCTGAGAGATGACCTCAGGCTGCGCAGCGCGCTGTTCTCTGCCAAAGGCGGCCCTACCCGGCGCATCGTGCATATCGTCAGCGCCATCCTTGGCCACGGCAGCCCGAAGACCACGTTGCTGCACTACATCCATAGCCTGCCTCAGATCATGGCAATGGCTTGGCAGTGGAGTCCTCGAAACTGGCTGTTCAGCGCCTACAACATCGCCTCGATTGCCGGCGTGAGCAACCCACCATGAAGGCCGAGCCCAGCGACGGTGTTTCTGTAGATTGCCAGCAACTGCTCGATATCATCGGTCGGATCAAACCGCTGAAAGAGCGCAGGCGAGCCCGGCAAAAAGCACCCCGGAACCAGGCTCAGCAGGTAGAGCACAACTGGGCGATTGAGCGGGTTCGAACGATCGAGTCGATGCTGGCCTATGCCTCGTATGCCGAGCAGACAGGTCGCCAAGTCAATCTCGATTGGCTCGAGTTCTCTGCTGAAGATCGGGCGCTGATGCTGGAGCGGGCGCGCTATATCCGTGATATGCAGCAGCCCTCGCGCACCAACACTCCAAGACCGAAGCACAGGCTGCAATCCACCCTGCATGCCAACGATCCCTCATATACCTCGCTGCTACCCACACCTCCGAAGCACGGTGGCAGGGACGCAGTGACCGAGTACGCACAGCGCCTGTACGAACTGCTCGAAGGCCCCGACAGCGAGCGTGCCCAGCGAGTGATCGATGACTTCGTCGAGCGCTGCTGGACGACGGAAACGACGCTGCGCTTCTACTGCGATCGTGATGAGGAGCATGCGCGGGCTTACCTGTGGCTGCTCACCGCCATTGGCATCCCCGCCCGCGCCATAGAACTGATCATCTACGACACCAACAAGCCCAAGACCACCAAATCCTATTGGCGCCAGAGGCTCGGAAACATCCGTCGACCGTTCAGCCAGCATATGCCCGAGAACCCGGATGTGGAGAACCTTCATCTGGGCATCCGGGCGCAGCTCAAGCTGCCGGACGAGCAAGGCAGAACCTCCATTCTGGTTCGGCTTTGCGCTACCTGATGCTGATGGCTTCCATCGACTGGCACTTCCGGGGCTGAAGACATCCGGAAGGCAGCTCAGCCTTCCGGGTCCTCCTGTATCTCCAGCAGATCGCTTACCTGGCAGTTCAGATACCGACAGATCGTCTCCAAGTCCTTCAGTTCAACCCTCTGCGCGGTCTCGTGGTAGAGCCGCGTCAGGGTTCCCCGGTTGATGCCGGTATCTCGTACCACATCACTGATCTTCAGCTTCCTCTCTCCCAGTAGACGGGACAGATGGCACTTAACCATTCTTCTCTCCTGAAAAATGATCTTCTAGAGATCATTTTTTCCTTGCATAGCTCAAAAAAGACGTTATATTGATCTGCAGGAGATCATTATGAGGCTCAAGAAGCCCATAAGGCTCCTCTGTAGTTCAATTTAGCAGAGAGGGCATCGCCATGTCTCACACCTACCTGACCACTGAAGAACTCGCTACGCGCATGAAGTACGACGTGCGCACCATCCGCAACCGCCTGAAGGACTCGGTACTGCTCGAAGGCATCCATTACTTCCGCCCCTTTGGCGGCCGCAAGATCCTGTTCATCTGGGAAGCCATCGAGGAGGACATGCAGAAGTACTCCCGCACCTCCAGCCTGGTGCCGATGGCAGGTGGAGGTATCTGCCATGGGTAAGATCCGCGCCCGTTCCGACAACCAGAAGCTGTTCTTCGACTTCACCTACCTGGACAAGCGCTGCCGTGAGCAGACCACGCTGCCTGATACACCGGCCAACCGGAAAAAGCTGGAGAAGATCCTCGAGCGCATCGAGGCTGAAATCACGCTGGGCAGCTTCGACTACGCCACCTACTTCCCGCAGAGCGGCAAGGTACAGGAGTTCGAACGGCTGCAGGCTGGCTGCGCACTGTTGAAGACGCCACTGTTCAGGGACTTCGCCGAACGCTGGTTCGAAGAAAAGCGCGTGGAATGGCGCGATACACACACCACGACGGTGCGCCAGACGCTCGACAAGCATCTGCTGCCGGCATTCGGCAAGAAAGAGGTCAGCGCCATCACCAAGGCAGAAATCCTGTCCTTCCGCTCGGCACTCGGCAAAGTTCCCGGGCTGAAGGGTCAGGCTCTGTCAGCGACGCGAATCAACCACATCATGACGCCATTGCGCATGATCCTCAGTGAGGCGGCTGACCGCTTCGAGTTTACTTCACCGTACATCAACATCAAATCGCTGAAGGTCCCCAAGACCGATGTAGAGCCGTTCACCCTGGAGGAGGTGCTGCAGATCCTCGATGCCGTGCGCGAGGACTTCCGCAACTACTACACGGTGCGCTTCTTCACGGGCATGCGCACTGGAGAAATCGATGGCTTGCAGTGGAAATACGTCGACTTCCAGCGACGGCAGATCCTGATCCGCGAAAGCTGGGTCGGTGGCCGGCTCGACTATACGAAGAATGACGGCTCGCAGCGCGAGATCGACATGTCGGGACCGGTGTACCAGGCCCTGCTCGATCAGCGACAGAAGACCGGTGCCGGCCAGTTCGTCTTCTGCAACCGGGAAGGCACGCCCTACGCGTACCGCAACATCAACAACCGGGTCTGGTACCCACTGCTTCGCCACTTGGGGCTGCGCCAGCGGCGCCCTTACCAGACGCGCCATACCGCAGCGACCCTGTGGCTGGCCGCCGGTGAAAACCCGGAGTGGATCGCCCGGCAGATGGGCCATACGACCACCGAGATGCTGTTCCGCGTCTACTCGCGCTACGTGCCCAACCTGACCCGACGTGATGGAAGCGCCTTCGACAACCTGATCCAAGCCAATCTCAAGGCCTGAGGAGTACCCACATGAAACTGATCAAGCGCAACAACGTCATCCAGCTGCACCCGTCGACGGAAGCTCGCGAGCACCAGTACCTGAAGCATCTGGCCTCGGCCATGGGCCACTATCTCGAGAACCCCAACGGCACCGAACTGGTCTGCATCCTCGGTTCCGGCTATGAGAAGAACAACCGCCTGGCGCTCGATACCTGGGTCGCCTACCACCGCAACGAGGTCTTCGAAACGCGCCTGGAAGGCCGCAGCCCGCTGGACTTCCTGATCGCGAAGCTGGAAGACCTGCTCACCAATTGAAACGACGAAGGGGCTGAAATGCCCCTTCATTCTGTCTGATACCCCGAGCACGAGATTTCATCCCCGCACCGACTCCTTTGGTTAAGATGCTGCGTTTAGCCTGCATGCCCCCGGCATGCCCAGGCTGGCAAGCGTTTTGACACGGAGTATCTGCAGTGAACCACACGGTCCACAACAAGCTGGTTTCTTTCATCTGGTCCATTGCCGACGACTGCCTGCGCGATGTCTACGTGCGCGGCAAGTACCGCGACGTCATCCTGCCCATGGTGGTGCTGCGCCGGCTGGATGCCCTGCTGGAACCGAACAAGACCAAGGTGATGGAAGAGCTGGCCTTCCAGCAGGGCGAGATGGGCCTGACCGAACTGGACGAAAGTGCCCTGCAGGCCGCCTCCGGCTACGTGTTCTACAACATCAGCAAGTGGACACTCAGCCAGCTGCACAAGACCGCCACCAACAACCAGCAGATCCTGCTGGCCAACTTCGAGGAATACCTCGACGGCTTCAGCGGCAACGTCAAGGACATCATCCGGCGCTTCAACCTCAAGGCCCAGGTGCGCCACATGGCCGCCAAGGACGTGCTGCTGGACGTGCTGGAAAAGTTCACCTCGCCCTACATCAACCTGACCCCCAAGGACATCGAGGACCCGGAGGGCAATCGTCTGCCGGCCCTGAGTAACCTGGGCATGGGCTATGTGTTCGAGGAGCTGATCCGCAAGTTCAACGAAGAGAACAACGAGGAAGCCGGCGAGCACTTCACCCCGCGCGAAGTGATCGAGCTGATGACCCACCTGGTGTTCGACCCGATCAAGGATCGCCTGCCGACGGTCATGACCATCTACGACCCGGCCTGCGGCAGCGGCGGCATGCTCACCGAGTCGCAGAACTTCATTGAGGAGAAGTATCCGGCGCAGGGCATCCAGCGCGACATCCATCTCTACGGCAAGGAAATCAACGACGAGACCTACGCCATCTGCAAGTCGGACATGATGATCAAGGGCAACGACCCCGCCCACATCCGTCCCGGCTCCACCCTGTCGGTCGACGAGTTCGCCGGCAGCCGCTTCGACTTCATGCTCTCCAACCCGCCCTACGGCAAGAGCTGGGCCAGCGAGCAGAAGTTCATCAAGGAGGATGGCGAGGTCATCGACCCGCGCTTCAAGGTCAGGCTCAAGGACTACTGGGGCCACGAAGAAGTGCAGGACGCCACCCCCCGCTCCAGCGACGGCCAACTGCTGTTCCTGATGGAGATGGTCAGCAAGATGAAGGCGCCGGGCGAGACCGGCATCGGCTCGCGCATCGCCTCGGTGCACAACGGCTCCAGCCTGTTCACCGGCGACGCCGGCGGCGGCGAGAGCAACATCCGACGCCACATCATCGAGAACGACCTGCTCGAAGCCATCATCCAGCTGCCCAACAACCTGTTCTACAACACCGGCATCACCACCTACATCTGGCTGCTGTCGAGCAACAAGCCGGCGCAGCGCCGCGGCAAGGTGCAGCTGATCGATGCCAGCCTGCTACACCGCAAGCTGCGCAAGAACCTCGGCAACAAGAACTGCGAGTTCGCCCCCGAGCATATCGAGCTGATTACCCGCACCTACCTAGAGCTGGCCAGCATCGACCGCCCGGCCGGCGGCGACGGCATCGCCGCGCGGGTGTTCGACAACCGCGACTTCGGCTACCACAAGGTCAGCATCGAGCGCCCGGACTGCCGCAAGGCGCAGTTCAGCGCCGAACGCATCGAAACCCTGCGCTTCGACAAGGCCCTGCGCGAGCCCATGCAGTGGATCTACCAGCAGTGGGGCGAGGCGGTGTACCAGGACGAAACCCTGGCCCAGCAGCAGAAAGCCATCCTCGCCTGGTGCGAGGAACAGGGTCTGGAGCTCAACGCCAAACAGCGCAAGAAGCTGCTGAGCCCAGAAACCTGGGCCAAGCAGTCCCTGCTGGTGACCGTGGCCAACTACCTGATGCAGGCCATCGGCACGGACGAATTCGACGACTTCAACCTGTTCGCCAAACAGGTGGACAAGGTGCTCAAGCAACTGGGCAAGGAGGCCGGCATCAAGCTCGGCGCCAGCGAGCGCAACCAGCTGCTCAATGCGGTGAGCTGGTACGACGAAAACGCCGCCAAGGTGATCCGCAAGGTGGAGAAGTTCGACCGCGAGCAGCTGGCGGCGCTGCTGCAGCGGCTGGGCTGCAGCGAGGCCGAGCTGCCCGACTTCGGCTACTACCCCCACGGCAAGCCCGGCGAATTCGTCACCTACGAGTCCAGCAGCGACCTGCGCGACAGCGAGAGCATCCCGCTGGCCGACTCCATCCACCGCTTCTTCAAGGCCGAGGTACAGCCCCATGTCGAGGAGGCCTGGATCAATCTGGAGTCGGTGAAGATCGGCTACGAGATCAGCTTCAACAAGTACTTCTACAAGCACCAGCCGCTGCGCAGCATGGAAGAGGTGGCGCGGGAGATCGTCGCACTGGAGCGGCAGGCTGAGGGGTTGATTGCGGAGATTTTGGGGCTAGAGAGCAAGGATTTTTCGGGGGTAGCTAATGATTGATTCGCGCCCTGATAGCAGCTCCTATGCGCTTATTAAGGACTCTGGTGTCGAGTCATTAGGCAGGATTCCGCAGCACTGGAAAATATCAAGATTCCGCAATCTATTTTCCTTTGATAAAGGATTGAGCATAACCAAGGAAAACCTTCAAGATGAAGGTGTCCCATGCATTAACTATGGTGATGTTCACTCCCGATTTGGCTTTGAAGTCAACCCAGAGTATCACGCATTGAAATGTGTGAGCCAAGACTTTCTCAAAGAAAATGCGAGATCTCTATTGCGTATTGGAGACATTATATTTGCTGACACCTCTGAAGACATTGATGGCTCTGGGAATTTTTCTCAACTAACTGATGGGAATCTGGTTTTTGCTGGCTACCACACAATTATTGCCAGACCCATTGGTGTTGCCGTTAACCGGTATCTGGCTTATCTATTAGACTCTGTAGCCTTTAGAGTCCAGATCAGACGGGCTGTTAAAGGCGTAAAAGTATACAGCATCACAAAGAGCATTCTTAAAGAGACTTCTGTTTGGCTACCTTCGGCGCTTGAGCAGGAATTTATTGCTAGTTATTTGGACCGCAATCTTATTGGTGTAGATCGGGCAATCCAAATCAAGGAAGGCCAGATCGAGCTACTGAAAGAGCGCAAGCAGATCCTGATCCAGCAGGCCGTAACCCGTGGCCTTAACCCTGAAGCGCCCATGCGGGACTCCGGTATCGAATGGATTGGTGAGATTCCGGCGCACTGGTCGATAAAGCGAGCCAAGTATATTTTTCGCGAAGTAGACGAGCGCTCCCAAGATGGGCAGCAAGAGCTACTCTCCGTTTCTCACCTGACAGGGGTCACTCCGCGCTCAGAGAAAAATGTCTCCATGTTCATGGCTGAGGACTACACCGGTTCAAAAATGTGCCGGAAAGATGATCTTGTATTCAATATCATGTGGGCATGGATGGGGGCTCTGGGTGTCGCTGATCGTACCGGAATCGTGAGCTCATCCTACGGTATTTTCAGGCAGTTAAAGCCCGGAACACTCAATCCGCAGTATCTCGAGATGCTGCTGAAGACTACAACCTATATCGAGCACTACAACAAGGTCTCGACAGGCTTGCATTCTTCACGCCTGCGTTTCTATGGGCACATGTTCATGGCCATGGAAATCGGTTTTCCAAGCCGCGAAGAGCAGGATTCGATAGTAGCGCATCTTGATATTGAGTCGGAAAAGATAAATAAGGCGACTGATCTGCTGGAGCAGCAAATCGGCAAGCTCAAGGAATACAAAGCCACCCTGATCAATAGCGCCGTGACCGGCAAGATCAAGGTGCCGGGGGTGGTGGAGCCCGAGATGCAGGACGTGGAGGTGGTCTGATGGATGCTCTGCAGCAACTGCAGCGCTTGCTTGCCGGCAACGGCGAAAGCGAGGTGGTGGAGTTCAAGGAAGCCAAGAACAATTACGACTTCGACAAGCTCGGCCGCTATTTTTCGGCACTGAGCAACGAGGCCAACCTCAAGGGGCTGCCCAGCGCCTGGCTGGTGTTTGGTGTAAAGGATAACCAGCAGGTGGTGGGTACACGCTATCGCGAGCAGCCCAAGCAGTTGCAGTCGCTGAAGAAGGAAGTGGCCGACAAGGTCAGTCAGCGCCTGACCTTTATCGAGATTCATACGGTTCTTCATCCCGCTGGCCGGGTGCTGCTGCTGGAAATTCCCGCCGCCCCCCAAGGCCTGCCGGTGGCCTGGGAAGGGCACTACTATGGCCGCGATGGTGAATCCCTCGGCCCGCTATCGCTCGAAGAGATCGAGCGCATCCGCAGCCAGAATCGCCAGCGGGACTGGAGCGCAGGCATCTGCCACGACGCGACCCTAGATGACCTGAGCGACGAGGCTATTGCACTTGCTCGCCGCGAGTACGCCACCAAGCATCCTCGACTGGCTGCCGAACTGGCGAACTGGAGTAACGAGGTCTTTCTCAACAAGGCCAAGCTGACCATCCAGGGGCAGATCACTCGTACCGCCATTCTGCTGCTGGGCAAACCTGAGGCGGCACACTGGCTCAACCCTGCCTCGCCCACCATCACCTGGATTCTCAAGGATCGCGACGGCCTGGAGCGTGACTACAAACACTTTTCCTGTCCGTTGCTGGTCGACGCCAACGAGGTCTACCGCAAGATCCGCAACCTGAAGTACCGCTACATGTCGGATGGATCGCTGTTTCCCGAGGAGGTCGACCAGTACGATCCTTTTATCATCCGCGAAGCGCTTAACAATGCCATTGCCCACCAGGACTATGAGCTGGGTGGCAAGGTCACTGTGGTGGAGTTCGAGGACGGACGGCTGTGCTTCAGTAACCCCGGCACCTTTATCCCCGGCTCGGTGGAGCAGGTAATCCACTCCGACGCACCGGAAACCCGCTATCGCAACCGCTTTCTCACCGATGCCATGGTCAATCTGAACATGATCGACACCATCGGCAGCGGCATCCGCAAGATGTTCCTGATCCAGAAAAACCGCTTCTTCCCCCTGCCGGAATACCAGCTGGAACAAAACCGCGTGCAGGTGACCATCACCGGGCGCGTACTCGACATGGGCTATGCACGCAAGCTGGCCGAGCTACCCAACCTGACGCTGGACGACATCATCCTGCTGGACCGAGTACAGAAGCGAAAGCCGTTGACCGATGCACAGGCCCGCCACCTCAAGCAGCAAGGGCTGATCGAAGGACGCAAGCCCAACTTCCATATTTCTGCCCAAGTGGCGCGGCACAGTGATGACATGGCCCTGTACATCCGTACCCGCGGTCTCGACGATGCACACTACAAGAGCCTGATCTGCGACCTGATCAAGCGGTCCGGCTCGGCCAGACGTGCCGATATCGACAAGCTGCTGCTAGACAAACTCCCCGAGGTTCTAGACCAACAGCAGAAGGCCAACAAGATCAAGAACCTGCTGCAGGCCTTGAAGAATCAAGGGGTTATCGAGCCACAGGGTAAGCTCTGGAAGATATCTAAGCAGTGACGCCTAGACATCTTCAGACATTTCTAGACATTTGTACCCTGCGCCAGCCCAGCTAGGCGGCGGCGGGCGAATCAGGCACAAGGAAGCCGGCATGGTGAGCAAGACCAACGAACAGGCACTGGAAGCAAGCATCGAGAAATACCTGACCGGCACCTGCCTGGAAGAGCAGGCAGCGATCCGCGACAATGCCGCCGAGCAACCTTTCAGCCCACACCATGGCTACCGACTGGGTCGCACCCAGGACTTCAATGCCCGCTACGCGGTGGATACCCGCTGGCTGTGGCAGTTCCTCCAGGACAGCCAGGGCGATGAGCTGGAGCGCCTCCAGCAGCGTTATGACGACTGGGATCTGCGCATCCTCGAACGCTTCGACCGGCTGGCGAAGAAGTACGGCATGCTGCATCTGCTCAAGCGCGGCCTGGCCATCGACGATGTGCACCTGCACCTGATGTACCCCGCGCCGCTGGCCAGCAGCTCGGAGAAGGTACGGCACAGCTTCGCGGCGAACATCTTCAGTAGTACCCGCCAGGTGCGCTACTCCCTGAGCAATACCCTGGAAGAGATCGACATGGTGCTCTTCATCAACGGGCTGCCCTTCGCCACCCTGGAGCTGAAGAACCCCTGGACCGGCCAGACCGCCCGTTATCACGGGCAGAAGCAGTACCGCCAGGATCGCGACAGCAGCCAGCCGCTGCTGCAGTTTGGCCGCTGCCTGGTGCATATGACGGTGGACACCGACGAGGTCTACATGACCACCAAGCTGGCCGGTGCCGCCACGTTTTTCCTGCCGTTCAACAAGGGTCACAACCACGGTGCCGGCAACCCGCCCAACCCGACGGGGCACAAGAGCGCCTATCTGTGGCAGGAAGTCTTCAGCCGGGAAAGCGTGGCCAACATCATCCAGCACTTCGTACGCCTGGATGGCAGCAGCAAGACGCCGCTGGCCAAACGCACGCTGTTCTTCCCGCGTTACCACCAGCTGGACGTGGTACGGCGCCTGGTGGCCCATGCCAGTTGCAATGGCGTGGGCCAGCGCTACCTGATCCAGCACTCGGCAGGCTCGGGCAAGTCGAACTCCATCACTTGGGCGGCCTATCAGCTGATCGAAACCTACCCGGCCTCGCCCGAGGTGGCCGGAGCCAGGGGCCTGGATGTGCCGCTGTTCGACTCGGTGATCGTAGTGACGGACCGGCGGCTGCTGGACAAGCAGCTGCGCGAGAACATACGCGAATTTTCGGAGGTGAAGAACATCATCGCCCCGGCGCTGAAGTCTGCGGATCTCAAGCTGGCACTGGAGCAGGGCAAGAAGATCATCATCACCACCATCCAGAAGTTTCCCTTCATCGTCGATGGCATCGACGACATGGCCGGCAAGCGCTTTGCCGTGATCATCGATGAGGCGCACAGCTCGCAGGATGGCAGCTCCCACGGGAAGATGAACAAGGTGATGGGCAGCGACGAGCAGGACGATGCCCAGGAGAAGATTCTCAGCGCCATCAAGAAGAGCAAGATGCGCGGCAACGCCTCCTACTTCGCCTTCACCGCCACGCCGAAGAACAGCACCCTGGAGAAGTTTGGCGAGCAGCAACCGGACGGCAGCTTCCAGCCGTTCCATCTGTACTCCATGAAGCAGGCCATCGAGGAAGGCTTCATCCTTGATGTGCTGGCCAACTACACCACCTACAAGAGCTATTACGAAATCCAGAAGTCCATCGAAGGGAATCCGCTGTTCGACACTCTGAAAGCGCAGAAGAAGCTGCGCGCCCATGTCGAACGCAACCAGCAGACCATCAACGCCAAGGCGGAGATCATGCTGGAGCACTTCATTGCCCACGTGGTGAACCCGAAGAAGCTCAAGGGCCAGGCGAAGGGCATGGTGGTCACCCAGAACATCGAGGCGGCCATCCGTTACCACAAGGCCATCAGCCGGTTGCTGGAGGCGCGAGGCAATCCGTTCAAAGCGTTGATCGCCTTCTCCGGCGAGAAGGTGATCGATGGCGTCGAGTACAGCGAGGCGCAGATCAACGGCTTTGCCGAAGCGGACACTCGCGACAAGTTCGACAGCGACGACTACCGCCTGCTGGTAGTCGCCAACAAGTACCTGACCGGTTTCGACCAGCCCAAGCTGTGCGCCATGTATGTGGACAAGAAGCTGCAGGATGTCCTCGCCGTACAGGCGCTGTCGCGCCTCAACCGAGCTGCGCCGAAGTGGGGCAAGAAGACTGAGGATCTGTTCATCCTGGACTTCTTCAACTCGGTCGAGGACATCAAGAAGTCCTTCGATCCCTTCTACACGGCCACCAGCCTGTCCAGCGCGACGGACATCAACGTGCTCCATGAGCTCAAGGATCAACTGGACGAGGTCGGCGTCTACGAGTGGCCGGAGGTAGAGAGCTTCGCCGCACTGTATTTCGACAACGCCAATGCCGAGCAACTGAGCCCGCTGATCGACACGGCCGTCGAGCGCTTCGATGGGAAGCTTGAACTTGAAGAGGAAGCAAAAGCCGACTTCAAGATCAAGGCCAAACAGTTCGTGAAGATCTACGGCCAGATGGCGTCGATCATGCCCTACGAGATCCTGGCTTGGGAAAAGCTCTTCTGGTTCCTCAAGTTCCTGATCCCGAAGCTCAAGATCAAGGACAAGGACGCAGACGAGATCGATGCCCTGCTCAATGCAGTGGACCTGTCCTCCTACGGTCTGGAGCGGATCAAGCTCAACCATGCCATTGAGCTGGACGACTCGGAAACCCAGCTCGACCCTGCCAATCCGAATCCTCGGGGCGCGCATGGCGGCGAGCAGCAGAAAGACCCCCTGGATCAGATCATCCAGACCTTCAACGAACGCTGGTTCCAAGGCTGGGACGTCACTCCCGAAGAGCAGCGCGTGAAGTTCCTGAGCATCCTGCAAGGCATCCAGCAACACCCGGACTTCGAGGCCAAATACCAGCAGAGCCAGGACGAGGACCACCGGACCCTGGCTTTCGAGAAGATCTTCGAGGAAGTCATGCTGAAACGCCGGCGTCAGGACCTTGAGCTGTATCGGCTGCTGGCCAGCGATGCTGCCTTCAAGTCCTCCATGCAACAGAGCATGCGGGGCTTGCTGCGGTAATGGTCCAGTGTGGCGAATACATAATGCCTCGTCCTGACAGACTCAAGTGATAAAAATAGGTCGACAGCTGCCAGTCTCGAGCGGCTGCTGTCGGCCGATTCTGTTGAAAAAGTCGGCTTCTGAGAGAGCTGCTTATCAGTAGCTCAAAAAAACGCTCGATTTCGGCATTGCTACGTAAAAACTAAGGCAGCTCTGTCTTCTGAGCGCACCAGATTTCAACGTCGCTCGCGCTCTTTTATGGGCAAAAAACGCGAGGG
>NZ_AZSV01000070.1:0-23772 GCF_000582595.1 Pseudomonas sp. BAY1663 | reverse complement strand
CGGGTGGAGCGCGCGAACAGTCGCGCGCCCAGGCTCGCCTCCAGGCGCTTCAAGGCCGCGCTGGCCACCGCCGGCGACACGTCGAGCCCGCGCGCGGCCGCGGAAAGGCTACCGCTGTCGGCGGTGCGGACGAACAGCTGGAGGTCGTCGATACGCAGCATTGTCAAAATTCCGTTGAAAGAGCCTCGCTTATCACCCCGTTTTTCCGCCGAGTCAAATAGCTGAGCATGCCCGCCTACCGAACCCATACGGAGCAACAGCATGAAAGCGGTCGCCTACTTCGAATCCCTCGCCATCGACGATCCCCGCGCGCTGCAGGATGTGGAACTGCCCGAGCCGGTACCCGGTCCGCGGGACCTGCTGGTGGAGGTGCGCGCCATTTCGGTCAACCCGGTGGATACCAAGGTACGCCGCAACACACAGCCCGAGGGCGGTCAGCCGAAGGTGCTGGGCTGGGACGTGGCCGGCGTGGTGGTCGGGGTGGGCAGCGAAGTCAGCCTGTTCAAGGTCGGCGACGAGGTGTTCTACGCCGGCTCCATCGCCCGCGCCGGCGGCAACAGCGAACGTCATCTGGTGGACGAGCGCATCGTCGGACGCAAGCCGCGGAGCCTGAGCTTCGCCGAGGCCGCCGCACTGCCGCTGACCGCCATCACCGCCTGGGAGCTGCTGTTCGAACGCCTGCAACTGGTGGAAGGCCAGGGCGCCGGGCAGCAGCTGCTGATCGTCGGTGCCGCCGGCGGGGTCGGTTCGATCATGCTGCAGCTGGCCCGCCAGCTCACCGAGGTCAGCGTGATCGCCACCGCCTCGCGCCCGGAAACCCAGGCCTGGGCCCGCGAACTCGGCGCCCAGCATGTCATCGACCATAGCCAGCCGCTGCACGCCGAGCTGCAGCGCGCCGGTTTCGCCAGCGTCAGCCATGTCGCCAGCCTGACCCAGACCGATCAGCATTTCGACCAGCTGGTCGAGGCACTGACGCCCCAAGGCCGCCTGGCGCTGATCGACGATCCGGCCCAGCCGCTGGACGTGATGAAGCTCAAGCGCAAGAGCTTGTCGCTGCACTGGGAGCTGATGTTCACCCGCTCACTGTTCGAGACGCCGGACATGATCGAGCAGCACCACCTGCTGCAGCGCGTCAGCCAGCTGGTCGATCAGGGCGTGCTGCGCACCACCCTCGGCGAGCACTTCGGCACCATCAACGCGGCCAACCTGCGCCGCGCCCATGCCCTGCTGGAAAGCGGCAAGGCCAAGGGCAAGATCGTGCTGGAAGGCTTCTGAGCTAGATAGCCTCCAGGCTAGATCACTCCGGCCACGCGCAGGCCGGCGATCTGCTCGTCGTTCATGCCCAGCAGGCGCTGCAACAGCGCCTCGCTGTGCTCGCCGAGCAGTGGTGGCGGGTTGCGGTACGCCACTGGCGAAGCGGACAGCCGCAGCGGGCTGGCCACCTGCGGCACGCGGCCGGCCAGCGGGTGCGGCATCTCGACGTTCAGCCCGCGATGCTGCACCTGCGGGTCGGCGAATACCTGGGCCAGGTCATTGATCGGCCCGCAGGGCACGCCGGCCTGCTCCAGCGCACTGACCCATTCGGCCGTGGTGCGGAATACCGTGACCTGGCGGATCAGCGGAATCAGCTCGGCGCGATGGGCAACGCGCGCGCGATTGGTGGCGAAGCGGGCATCGGCCGCCCACTCGGGACGCCCGGCCACCTCGCAGAACTTGCGGAACTGACCGTCGTTGCCGACGGTGAGGATGATGTCGCCATCGGCAGTGGGGAAATCCTGATAGGGCACGATGTTCGGATGGGCATTGCCCATGCGCCTGGGCGCCACGCCGGTGGTGAGGTAATTCAGCGCCTGGTTGCCGAGGCAGGCGACCTGCACGTCGAGCAGCGCCGTGTCGATATGCTGGCCCTCGCCGCTGCGTTCGCGATGTGCCAGCGCAGCGAGCACGCCAACGGTGGCGTACAGGCCGGTGAGGATATCGGTCAGCGCCACGCCGACCTTCACCGGCCCGGCGCCCTCCTCCGCATCGCTGCGGCCGGTCAGGCTCATCAGCCCGCCGAGGCCCTGGATCATGAAGTCGTAGCCGGCGCGTGTGGCGTAAGGCCCGTCCTGGCCGAAACCGGTAATCGAGCAGAAGATCAGCCGCGGATTGATCGCCTTCAGACTTTCGTAATCCAGCCCGTAGGCGGCCAGCCCGCCGACCTTGAAGTTCTCCAGCAGCACATCGCATTGCGCCACCAGCTCGCGGATGATGCGCTGGCCCTCGGGCCGGGTGAAGTCGACGGTCAGCGACTGCTTGTTGCGGTTGGCGGTCAGGTAATAGGCCGCCTCCGAAGTGTTCTCGCCGTGCGGGTCCTTGAGATAGGGCGGGCCCCAGTGGCGGGTATCGTCGCCCGTGCCAGGGCGCTCGACCTTGATAACCTCGGCGCCGAGATCACCGAGGATCTGCCCGCACCAGGGCCCGGCGAGCACGCGCGACAGGTCGAGAACACGGATATGCGACAAGGCGCCGGGCATCGCGATTTCCTTCATGCGTAGGGTGGAAAACGACCGCAGGTCTTTTCCACCGATTGGTACGAGACCGTAACGGCGGGGCAGCAAAGGTGGAAAACGCTGTCGCGGTTTTCCACCCTACGGCGCCTCAGAAGAACGCCTGGATGCCAGTCTGCGCGCGGCCGAGGATCAGCGCATGCACATCGTGGGTGCCCTCGTAGGTGTTCACCACCTCCAGGTTGACCAGGTGCCGGGCCACGCCGAACTCGTCGCTGATGCCATTGCCGCCGAGCATGTCTCGGGCCAGGCGGGCAATCTCCAGGGATTTGCCACAGCTGTTGCGCTTCATGATCGAGGTGATTTCAACCGCAGCAGTGCCTTCGTCCTTCATGCGACCCAGGCGCAGGCAGCCTTGCAGGGCCAGGGTGATCTCGGTCTGCATGTCGGCCAGCTTTTTCTGGATCAGCTGGTTGGCGGCCAGCGGCCGGCCGAACTGCTGACGGTCCAGGGTGTACTGGCGTGCGGTGTGCCAGCAGAACTCGGCGGCGCCCAGCGCGCCCCAGGCGATGCCGTAGCGGGCACTGTTCAGGCAGGTGAACGGCCCCTTCAGCCCGCGCACATCGGGGAAGGCGTTCTCTTCCGGGCAGAACACGTTGTCCATGACGATCTCGCCGGTGATCGAGGCGCGCAGGCCGACCTTGCCGTGGATCGTCGGGGCGGACAGTCCTTCCCAGCCCTTCTCCAGCACGAAGCCGCGAATCTCGCCGGCGTCATCCTTGGCCCAGACCACGAAGACATCGGCGATCGGGCTGTTGGTGATCCACATCTTGCTGCCGGACAGGCGATAGCCGCCGTCGACCTTCTTGGCGCGGGTGATCATCGAGCCGGGGTCGGAGCCGTGGTTCGGTTCGGTGAGGCCGAAGCAGCCGATGTATTCGCCGCTGGCCAGCTTGGGCAGGTACTTCTGCCTGGTCGCCTCGTTGCCGAACTCGAAGATTGGCACCATCACCAGCGAGGACTGCACACTCATCATCGAGCGGTAGCCCGAATCGATGCGCTCGACCTCGCGGGCGATCAGGCCGTAGCACACGTAGTTCAGCCCACTGCCGCCGTAGGCTTCGGGGATGGTCGCGCCGAGCAGGCCGGTCTCGCCCATCTCGCGGAAGATCGCCGGATCGGTGCGCTCATGACGGAAAGCTTCCAGCACCCTCGGCGCCAGCTTGTCGGCGGCGAACTGCGCGGCGCTGTCACGCACCATGCGCTCTTCTTCGGTCACTTGCTGGTCGAGCAGCAGCGGGTCGATCCAATTGAAACTTGCTTTGCCGGCCATTCGGGGGCTCCTCTTGTTGTCTTCGGCACCGCGGGCACGCGGGCGGGATGAGCTGATCCTAGGCGCCGCAACGGCACGTCGCAAACGAGGATTTCGCACCGAACTGTGCGTTTTGCTCACTCCGAGATAAGCTCTTGGCCGATTATCAGGCTTATCCCATGAGGTCTTCGCATAATGCGCCGCAAGATTCCCAGCACCGCCGCGTTGATTGCCTTCGAAGCCGCCGCCCGCCACGAGAGCTTTACCCGAGCGGCCGATGAGCTGGCGCTGACCCAGAGCGCCATCTGCCGGCAGATCGGCGGGCTGGAGGAATTCCTCGGCCTGGCGCTGTTCCGCCGTTCGCGGCGCGGCGTGAAGCTCACTGCCGCCGGCCAGTCCTACGCCCGCCGCATCGCCGCGCAGCTGGACGCGGTGGAGCGCGACACGCTGTCGGTGATGGGCCAGCAGGGCGCCATGAGCCTGGAGCTGGCCGTGGTGCCGACCTTCGGTACCCAGTGGCTGGTGCCGCGCCTCAGGCGCTTCCAGGCGCTGCATCCGGAGATCACGGTGAACCTGACCAACCGCACCCGGCCCTTCCTCTTCGCCGACACCGAGTTCGATGCCGCCATCTACTTCGGCGATGCCGACTGGTCCGGTACCGAGGCGCACTACCTGATGCCCGAGGACCTGCAGCCAGTCTGCAGCCCCGCCCTGCTGCGCGAGGGGAAACCCTTCACGACCCAGATCCTGGCCGAACTGCCGCTGCTGCAGCAGACCACCCGCCCCTACGCCTGGCGCCAGTGGTTCGACGCGCAGGGAATGAAGGTCGCCCGCGACATGACCGGCCCGCGGCTGGAGCTGTTCTCCATGCTGGCGCAGGCGGCCGAGCATGGCATGGGTGTGGCGCTGATCCCGCCGTTCCTGATCCAGCGGGAACTGGCCGAGGGGCGGCTGGTGCTGGCGCATCCGCACGCCTATCGCAGCGAGACGCGGGCGTACTACCTGATGATTCCCGAGCGCAAGGTGGAGTCGGCGGGGCTGGTGGCGTTTCGCGATTGGTTGAAGGATGAGGCGAGGCTGTGGCGAGAAGAGCAGCCACAAGCTTGAAGCCGCTTTTCAGGCCTTCTTGCGAGGCTTCAGGTATTTGCTCAGCCCCTGAAACCACATCACCAGCGCCGGGTTTCCCTGAATCTGGATGTCCTTGTTCTGAATTCCCTGCATGAACGCCAGCTGCTTGTTCTTCGCCGTCAGGGTGGCGAAGCCATAGGCGGCATCCTTGAACCCCAGGGAGAAGGCCGGTTCGCTCGCCGGGCCGCGCTTGCTGGTGATGCGCTGGTCCTTGACCACGAAATGCCGGGCGACCTTGCCGTCCAGCGTATGCAACTGGAAGCTCAGGTCCTTGTCGCCCAGCTGCTGCTGGAACTCGGGATTGGTGCGGCTGGCCTTGGCCATCAGGCGGCCCAGCATCCAAAGCAGGAAGCGGAATTTCATGGGGGTGTCCGACCGGTACGAGGGAGAGGCCGCATTGTAGTGGCCTGGTCGGCGGAGGGAAGCATGGGCACGAGGCGGTCCGGGACGGACCCGGCGGTCAGGTTGACCCGGAGCCCAATGGCTCCGGGTGGCGCAGGTCAGTTGACCGCGTCTTTGAGCATCTTGCCGGGTTTGAAGGCGACGGTGTTGCTGGCCTTGATGGTGACCGGCTGCCCGGTCTGCGGGTTCTTTCCGGTACGGGCGCCACGATGGCGCTGTATGAAGGTGCCGAAACCGACCAGGGTGACGCTGTCCTTGCGGTTCAGCGCGTTGGTGATTTCATCCAGCACGGCGTTGAGTACGCGATTGGCCTGGTCCTTGGACAGATCGGCCTTCTCGGCGATGGCGGCGGCGAGTTCCGGTTTACGCATTGGGAGCCTCTGAGACGTTTTTGTTGTTGTGTCCGTACTGTTCGCGAGAACAGCGCTAAAGGCGCTGCAACAGCTCTAGGCTGGGGCAGACCCTTGGAGAATGGCACGGCGCTAGCACCTGCGCCAGTCCCTCAAGGTACATGTCGGCCTCAACCCGGGGACTTTAGCGACAGAATTTGCGGTAGTTCCGCCAGCACCGGCGGCAGCTGCTTGTTCAACGCCAGCCGCTGCTGCACCGCCGCACCGGTCAGCGCATAGCCGAGCAGCTGGCCGTCAGGCCCGAGATAGAGCGCTTTGACGTCGTTGCCGGAGGTTCCACCGTCCAGCTGCCGACGGCTCCCAATGCCGGCGGCGAGACCACCAGCGGGCATGCCGGGGTCTTCACCGTGACCGGCATCGGGCCGTAGCTGACGAAGGTCGGATTGCCAAACAGGGTTTTCGCCAGCGCCCGCGCGCCAGCCATCAACGGCATCACGTAGAGCAGGTTGAGGCCCTCGACCTCGGCGCAATCACCCAGTGCGTAGACGTGGGGCTGCGAGGTCTGCAGCAGGCGATCGACGACGATGCCGCGCGCCACGTGCAGCCCCGCCGCGGCCGCCAGCTCGGTGCGCGGATGCAGCCCCACCGCGCTGACCACCAGATCGCAGGACAGCCGCGTGCCGTCCGACAGCTGCGCGGCCAGGCCGTCGGCGCCACGCTCGAGCCGCTCCAGCACCGGCCCGAGGTGAAAACGCGCGCCCAGCCCTTCCAGGCCGTTCTGTACCGCGCGGGCGGCTTCCTGCGGCAGCAGGCCAGGCATGATCTGCTGGCTCGGCGCGACCAGCTCGACCTCATAGCCGCCGTGCAGCAGGTCGTTGGCGAACTCGCAGCCGATCAGCCCGGCGCCGAGGATCAGCACCCGGCGCTTGCCGGCGGCGGCGGCGCGGAAGCGGTCGTAGTCGAGCAGATCGTTGATCGGAAAGATCGCTTCATCGGCGTCGCCGGCGACCTCCACCTTGCGCGTCTGCGCGCCCCAGGCCAGCACCAGGTCGCGGTAGGCCACCGGCTCGTTGCCGATCCAGACGCGCCGGTTCGCCGGGTCGAGCCGGGTCACCCGGGTATGCGTGCGGATCTCGGCGTTCAGCTGCTCGGCCATGGCGCCGGCGCTGGCCATGCCCAGGCTCTCGGCATCCTTGCTGGCGGCGAAGCCGGTGGACAGCAGCGGCTTGGAATAGGAACGCCCGTCGTCCGCGGTAATCAGCAGCAGCGGCGTGTCGCTATCGAGCTTGCGCCATTCGCGCGCCAGGTTGTAACCGGCCAGGCCGGTGCCGATGATCACTACGGGTGCCGTCACGTCATTTGCCCTCGTTGGTTCTGTTGAAGCACGCAATCAGGAGATGGCGATCATCTCGAAGTCCACCTTGCCGACGCCGCAGTCCGGGCAGACCCAGTCTTCCGGCACGTCTTCCCAGCGCGTGCCGGGGGCGATGCCCTCTTCCGGCAGGCCCAGGGCCTCGTCATAGATGTAGCCGCACACCACACATTGCCATTTCTTCATGCAAGACCTCGATGCTCGTCGATTGCGACGCACGCTATACCAGAACGCCACGTCGCACCATGTCTACAAATGAAAACGGGCGGCCGAAGCCGCCCGTCAGCAGGGCACCGGACTCAGCCGGCAGCGCCCACCAGCGGATCGCTGATACCCATCACGTAGAACCCGATCAGGCCGATGCTACCGGCCAGGATGAGGTAGTACAGGGTCGGCAGCATGGTCTTGCGCAGGGTGATGCCTTCGCGTCCGAGCAGCCCCACGGTCGCCGAAGCGGCCACCACGTTGTGGATGGCGATCATGTTGCCCGCCGCCGCGCCGACCGACTGCAGCGCCACCATCAGCGCCCCGGAGAGGCCCAGCAGGCCGGCGGTGTTGAACTGGAACTGCGAGAGCATCAGGTTGGACACGGTGTTGGAACCGGCGATGAACGCGCCCAGCGCACCGACCGCCGGGGCGAAGAACGGATACACGTCGCCCACGCTGTTGGCCACCAGTTGCGCCATGGCCACCGGCATGGACACCAGGTCCGAACCGTTGACGCCGGAGTTGATCAGGATGCGCACCATCGGGATGGTGAAGATCAGCACGAAGCCGGCGCCGAGCAGGGTCCGGCTCGATTCGCTGACCGCCGCGCCCAGCTCCCGCGCACTCATGCGGTGCAGGAAGAAGGTCAGGATCACCACCATGCAGAGGATGCCACCCGGCAGGTACAGCGGCTCCAGGGTCCCGGAGACGCCGGTTTCACCGAGGATGTCCTTCCAGCCGAAGGTGAACGACATCAGCAACGCCTTGAACTGCGGGAATACCCGCGAGGCGACCAGCAGCGCGGCCAGCAGCAGGTAGGGAGCCCAGGCCATCGGCACGGAGACCGGCGTCTTGCCGGCCACGTCCTCGATCTTCATCTCGATCCGGCCCATCCACTCCGCCGGCCATTCGCTGGCCGGGGCGAAGTCCCAGCTGTCCTTGGGCAGCAGGAAGCCGGCCTTGGCTGCCGGCACCACGATGGCCAGGCCCACCAGCGCGCCGATCATCGAGGGGAACTCCGGGCCGAGGAACACACCGGCGGCGGCGTACGGGATGACGAAGCACAGCCCGGTGAACACCGCGAACGGCGCCACGGCCAGGCCTTCGGTCCAGGATTTGTTGCGGCCGAAGTAGCGGGTCATGATGCTGATCATGATCAGCGGCATGAGAATCCCGCACAGCGCGTGGATGATCGCGACGCGCGAGAAGATCAGGTGGAAGAAGGTATCCCAGTTACTGCCCAGCGCGGCCATCTGCGCGCCGATGCCAGTCTGGTCCAGGCCTGCGCCGACGCCGACCAGGATCGGCGTACCGACCGCACCGAAGGAAACCGGCGTGGACTGCACCATCATCCCCATCACCACCGCGGCCAGTGCCGGGAAGCCCAGCGCCACCATCAGCGGCGCGGCCACCGCGGCCGGCGTACCGAAGCCCGAAGCCCCCTCGATGAAGCAGCCGAACAGCCAGGCGACGATCAGCACCTGCACGCGACGGTCGGGGCTGATGTTGGAGAAGCCACGCCGAATCGCACTGATCCCCCGGAGTGCTTCAGCGTATTGAGCAACAGGATCGCACCGAAGATGATCCAGAGGATCGCCGCGGTGAGAATCAGGCCCTGCAAGGTCGAGGCGATGACCCGGTTGAGCGTCATGTCCCAGGCCAGCAGGCCGATCAGTGCAGTAAGGACGAAAACCAGCGGCATCGCATACTTGGCCGGCCAGCGAAAGCCGATCAGCAGCACACCCGCCAGCACCAGCGGCACGAAGGCCAGGATGGACAGTAGTGTTTGACTCATTTGTTGGGTCCCTGTTTTTTTGTTGTGAACCACTTTTAGTTATGTCCGGGCGTGCCCGGCGCCTAGCATGGACTCCGCCACAAGGGCGGAACCCCGACTGCCGGCCCCCGCGCGCGGCGGCCTGCAGCCCATGCTCGAAAGCCCCAGGCACCTTGCGGTACCTGAGGCCTGTAACCATCACGCCGGCAGAAGCGCATCGCCTTCAGCCGCCGTGACCATTGCTCCCGTTGCTCAGTTGGCCTGCTTGAAACGCTGGCGCCAGGCATGCAGCAAAGGCTCGGTGTAACCCGACGGCTGCTCGCGGCCCTTGAACACCAGATCCGACGCCGCCTGGAACGCGATTGACTGAGTGTAGTCGCTGGACATGGCGCGGTAGAGCGGATCGCCCGCATTTTGCTGGTCCACCACCTTGGCCATGCGCTCGAGGGTTTCCTGCACCTGCTCGCGGGTCACCACGCATGGTGCAGCCAGTTGGCCACGTGCTGGCTGGAGATACGCAGGGTGGCGCGGTCCTCCATCAGGCCGACGTTGTGGATGTCCGGCACCTTGGAGCAACCGACGCCCTGCTCGACCCAGCGCACCACGTAACCGAGGATGCCCTGGCAGTTGTTGTCCAGTTCCTGCTGTTTCTCCTCGGCACTCCACGTGTCCTCGGCGACCACCGGGATGGTCAGCAGATCGTTGAGCAGTTGCTCGCGCTCGGCGGCCAGGTCGACTTTCTCCAGCTCGCTCTGCACGGCCTGCACGTCTACCTGGTGGTAGTGCAGCGCATGCAGGGTGGCGCCGGTCGGCGACGGTACCCAGGCGGTGTTGGCGCCGGATTTCGGGTGGCCGATCTTCTGCTCGAGCATGGCCGCCATCAGGTCCGGCATGGCCCACATGCCCTTGCCGATCTGCGCCTTGCCGCGCAGGCCGCAGGCCAGGCCGACCAGCACGTTGTTGCGCTCGTAGGACTGGATCCACGGAGTGGACTTCATGTCGCCCTTGCGCAGCACCGGGCCGGCTTCCATGCAGGTGTGCATCTCGTCGCCGGTGCGGTCGAGGAAGCCGGTATTGATGAAGGCCACGCGGTGCTTGGCCGCGCCGATGCAGGCCTTGAGGTTGGCGCTGGTGCGGCGCTCCTCGTCCATGATGCCCATCTTCAGGGTGTAGCGCGGCACGCCGATCAGGTCCTCGACGCGGCCGAACAGCTCGTCGGCGAAGGCGACTTCCGCAGGCCCGTGCATCTTCGGCTTGACGATGTAGAAGCTGCCGGTGCGCGAGTTGCCCTTGCGCTTGAGATCATGCTTGGCGATCAGGCTGGTGAACACGCCGTCCATGATGCCTTCGGGAATCTCGCGCCCCGCCTCGTCGAGGATCGCCGGGTTGGTCATCAGGTGGCCGACGTTGCGGATGAACAGCAGCGAGCGGCCGTGCAGTTTCAGCTCGCCGCCATTGGGCGCGCTGTACTCGCGGTCCGGATTCAGACGACGGACGAAGCTCGAGCTGCCCTTGGCGACTTCCTCGCTGAGGGTGCCCTGGACGATGCCCAGCCAGTTGCGGTAGGCCAGCACCTTGTCATCGGCGTCCACCGCGGCGACCGAGTCTTCGCAGTCGAGGATGGTGGAGACCGCGGCCTCGATCAGCAGGTCCTTGATGCCGGCGGCATCGGTCTGGCCGATCGGGCTGTTCGGGTCGATCTGGATCTCGATGTGCAGGCCGTTGTTCTTCAACAGCACGGCCCGGGGTTCGAGCGCGTCGCCCTGGAAGCCGGCGAACTTCTCCGGCTGCGCCAGCGCGGTGACGCTGCCGTTCTCCAGGGTGACCTTCAGCTGGCCGTCCTGCACGCGGTAGTTGACCGCATCGGCATGGCTGCCTTCGGCCAGCGGCGCGGCCTGATCGAGGAAATTGCGGGCGAAGGCGATGACCTTGGCGCCACGCACTTCGTTGTAGCCCGGCCCCTTCTGCGCACCGCCCTCTTCGGAGATCGCGTCGGTGCCGTACAGCGCATCGTACAGCGAGCCCCAGCGGGCGTTGGCGGCGTTCAGCGCATAGCGCGCATTCATGATCGGCACCACCAGCTGCGGGCCGGCCTGGGTGGCGATCTCGCTGTCGACGTTGGCGGTCTCGATCTTCACCTCGCCCGGCACCGGCTGCAGGTAGCCGATGGATTCGAGGAAGGCGCGGTAGGCCGGCATATCCTCGATCGGCCCCGGATTGGCCTTGTGCCAGGTGTCCAGCTCGGCCTGCAGGCGATCACGCTCGGCGAGCAGTTCGCGGTTCTTCGGCGCCAGATCGTGGACCAGGGCGTCCAGGCCCTGCCAGAAGGTCGCGGCTTCGACGCCGGTGCCCGGCAGGACTTCGTCCTCGATGAAACGCTGCAGGTTGGCCGCCACTTGCAGGCGGCCCAGGGTTACACGCTCGGTCATCTATTGTTCTCCTTCTTGCCTGAATCAGTTGGCCAGGGCGGCGGCGCCGGCTTTGGCGATCTGTGCATCCTGGGCGGCGGTGACGCCGGAGACGCCCACCGAGCCGATCACCTGGCCGTCGACGATCAGCGGCACGCCGCCTTCCAGCGAGCACACCACCGGCGCCGAGAGGAAGGCGCTGCGGCCGCCGTTGACCATGTCCTCGTAGCCCTTGGTCTCGCGGCGGCCCAGCGCGGCGCTGCGCGCCTTCTCGGTGGCGATGTAGGCGGCGATCGGCGCGCAGCCGTCCAGGCGCTCGAGTACCAGCGGGTGGCCGCCGTCGTCGGCGACGACGATGGTCACGGCCCAGCCGTTGCTCTGCGCTTCGGCGCGGGCGGCGGCGAGGATGGTGGCGACTTCGGTCTGGCTCAGTACGGCTTTGCTTTTCATCTCGATTCTCCTGTCTTCGTATTTCGGTTGTTCGTTGGCGGGCGGCGGGCGGTGGAAATTCGCTTGGCGAGATTTCCACCCTACGGTCAGCTCGCTCGTCGTAGGGTGGAAAACGGCGCAGCCTTTTCCACCGTTACCCCATCGATTCCTCGACCACTTCGATCCAGTGCTTGACCGGTGTACGCCCGGCACCGTCCAGGTGGGTCTGGCAGCCGATGTTGGCGGTGACGATCACCTCCGGCTTGCCGCTCTCCAGGGCCTCGAGCTTGTTGTCGCGCAAGCGCATGGAAATCTCCGGCTGGGTGATCGAGTAGCTGCCCGCCGAGCCACAGCACAGGTGCGCATCGGGCACCGCGGTGAGCTGGAAGCCCAGGCGGGTGAGCACGTCTTCGACCGCGCCGCCGAGCTTCTGTGCGTGCTGCAGGGTGCACGGGCAATGAAAGGCCATGCGCTTGTCGGGGCATACGTTGAGCTTTTCCAGCTCGGTGCCGCGCAGCACCTCGACCAGGTCCTTGGCCAGTTCGCTGACGCGCGCAGCCTTGGCCGCGTAGGTCGGGTCGTCCTTGAGCAGGTGGCCGTATTCCTTGACGAAGGCGCCACAGCCGCTGGCGGTCTGCACGATGGCTTCGGCACCGGCCTCGATCGCCGGCCACCAGGCGTCGATGTTGCGCCGGGCGCGCTCCAGACCGGCCTCCTGGGCGTTGAGGTGGTAGTCCACCGCACCACAGCAGCCGGCTTCGCGCGCCGGGCTGACGCTGATGCCCAGGCGGTCGAGCACGCGCGCCGCGGCGGCGTTGGTGTTCGGCGACAGGCTTGGCTGCACGCAGCCTTCGAGCATCAGCACACGGCGGCCGTGCATGACCTGTGGGCGCGGCTTGGCTGGGCGGATTTCGCGCGGCAGGTGCCCCTGGAGTGCGGCCGGCATCAATGGCTTGAGCGCATTGCCGGCACCCAGCAGCGCCTTGAACAGCCCCGGGCGCGGAATCACCGTGCGCAGGCCGCCGCGCACCACGCGCTCGCCCAGCGGGCGCGGCACCTGGCGTTCGATGAAGTCGCGGCCGATGTCCAGCAGGTTGTGGTACTTCACCCCCGACGGGCAGGTGGTTTCGCAGTTGCGGCAGGTCAGGCAGCGGTCCAGGTGCAGCTGGGTACTCGCGGTCACCTCGCCGCCCTCGAACATCTGCTTCATCAGGTAGATGCGCCCGCGCGGGCCGTCCAGCTCGTCGCCGATCAACTGGTAGGTCGGGCAGGTGGCATTGCAGAAGCCGCAGTGCACGCAGGAGCGCAGGATGCTCTCGGCTTCCTCGGCGCGCGGCAGCTGCTTCGCCGCTTCGCTCAGATTGGTTTGCATAACGTCGTCAGACCTCGGAATACATGCGGCCGGGATTGAAGATGCCCTGCGGATCGAGCGCCGCCTTGAGCTGCTGGTGGTAGCGCAGCAGCGGCGCGGGCAGCGGCTGGAACGGGCTGGCCGTGGCGCCGGCGCTGAAGCAGGTGGCATGGCCGCCGACTTCGTGGGCGATGGCGCGGATCGTCTCGGCATCGGCATCGCTCTTCAGCCAGCGCTGGGCACCGGCCCAGTCCAGCAGCTGCTCGCCCGGCAGCCCCAGCACCGGCGTGTTGTTCGGCAGCGACAGACGCCACAGCGGGCGCGCATCGGCGAAGAACGCCAGGCGCTGTTCGCGCAGCGCATTCCAGTAATCGGAATCGAGCTCCGCGCAACCGATACGCCCGCAGGCGGCCCGGACCGAGCCCTCGCCACCTTCCAGGCGCAGGTAGAGCGCCTGGCCGTCATGGCTGGCGGCGCTGATCGGAATCGGCTGCTGGCCCCATTCGGCGAGCTCGAGCAGCGCGCGCTCCTGGTCGATTTCCAGGCGCAGGCTGCTGCACAGGCGCGGCTTGGGCAGTACCTTGAGCGAGACCTCGGTGAGCACGCCGAGGCAGCCGAAACTGCCGGCCATCAGCCGCGACAGGTCGTAGCCGGCGACGTTCTTCATCACCTCGCCGCCGAAACGCAGGTGCTTGCCCTGGCCGGTGATGATCCGGCTGCCGAGCACGAAATCGCGTACCGAACCGCTCCACGGACGGCGCGGCCCGGACAGGCCGGCGGCGATCATGCCGCCGACGGTGGCATCGGGCCCGAAGTGCGGCGGCTCGCAGGGCAGCATCTGCCCGGCTTCATCCAGCACCGCTTCCAGCTCCGCCAGCGGAGTGCCGGCGCGCACGGTGATCACCAGTTCGGTGGGGTCGTAGCTGACGATGCCGCGGTGCTCGCGCACGTCGAGCAGCTGGCCTTCGACCGGGCGGCCGAGAAAGGCCTTGCTGCCGCCGCCCTGGATGCGCAGCGGGGTCTTCGCGGCGAGCGCCTGGTTGACCTGGTCCAGCAGTTGCGCGCTGGCGTCGTTTGCGAATACGGACATCAGAAGCGCTCCAGTTCGGGGAAAGGCAGCTCGCCGTTGTGGATATGCATGCGGCCGAACTCGGCGCAGCGATGCAGCGTCGGGATGTTCTTGCCGGGGTTGAGCAGGCCGCTGGGGTCGAAGGCTGCCTTGACCGCGTGGAACAGGGTCAGCTCGTCGGCATTGAACTGCGAGCACATCTGGTTGATCTTCTCGCGGCCGACGCCATGCTCGCCGGTGATGCTGCCGCCGACCTCGACGCACAGCTCGAGGATCTTGCCGCCCAACTCCTCGGCGCGCTCCAGCTCGCCCGGCTGGTTGGCATCGAAGAGGATCAGCGGGTGCATGTTGCCGTCGCCGGCGTGGAACACGTTGGCCACGCGCAGGCCGAAGCGCTCGGAGAGTTCGCTGATGCCCTTGAGCACGCCCGGCAGCTCGCGGCGCGGAATGGTACCGTCCATGCAGTAGTAGTCCGGCGAGATGCGCCCGACCGCCGGGAAGGCGTTCTTGCGCCCGGCCCAGAAGCGCACGCGCTCGGCTTCGTCCTTGGCCAGGCGCACTTCGGTGGCGCCGGCCAGCTTCAGCACCTCGCTGACGCGCGCGCAGTCGTCGTGCACGTCGGCTTCGACGCCATCCAGCTCGCAGAGCAGGATCGCCTCGGCATCCACCGGGTAGCCGGCGTGGATGAAGTCCTCGGCGGCGCGGATCGACAGGTTGTCCATCATCTCCAGGCCACCGGGGATGATGCCGGCGGCGATGATGTCGCCCACCGCGCGCCCGGCCTTCTCCACCGAGTCGAAGGCGGCCAGCAGCACCTTGGCCACCTGCGGCTTGGGCAGCAGTTTGACGGTCACCTCGGTGACGATGCCGAGCATGCCCTCGGAGCCGGTGAACAGCGCCAGCAGGTCGAAGCCCGGCGAATCCAGCGCGTCGGAGCCGAGCGTCATGCGCTCGCCTTCGACAGTGAGGATTTCCACCTTGAGCAGGTTATGCACGGTCAGGCCGTACTTCAGGCAGTGCACGCCGCCGGCATTCTCGGCGACGTTGCCGCCGATGGAGCAGGCGATCTGCGACGACGGGTCCGGCGCGTAGTACAGCTCGTAGGGCGCAGCGGCCTGGGAGATCGCCAGGTTGCGCACGCCGGGCTGGACGCGGGCGAAGCGCCCGGCCGGGTCGACTTCGAGAATCTTGTTGAAGCGCGCCATCACCAGCAGGATGCCCTGCTCCAGCGGTAGCGCGCCGCCGGACAGGCCGGTGCCGGCGCCACGGGCGACCACCGGTACGCCGCGTCGATGGCAGAGCTTGAGCAGGTGCTCGACCTGCTCGACGCGCTCGGGCAGTACCACCAGCATCGGCGTGGTGCGGTAGGCGGACAGGCCGTCGCACTCGTAGGGCTTGAGGTCCTCGCGACGGTGGAGGATCTCCAGGTCAGGCAGCTGTGCTTGCAGCTCGGCCAGCAGCGCGGCCTTGTCGACCTTGGGCAACGCGCCATCGACGCGTTCGTCGTAGAGAATGTTCATGGCAGGTTCAGTGCTCTTGTGGTTCACCGGCAGCACGACCCGCTGCGGTGCATTGCCGCATGATTAGCGTCGGCGCGCTTGGCCGTCTACCGCAACCTGAACTGGTCCTACCAGTTTTTGTAGTCGGCCAGCCGGAACACTACCGAAATACCGCCCCAGGGCGCGGGCGTACAACTCTCCAGCCATTCAGGCTAAACTCCCCGGCAACTGGTCCTACCAGCTGGAGAGAGACTGCATGTTGAGCGAAAAGCACAATGACCGTCGTCAAGTTGCCGATGTGGTGGCCGAGCGCATCGAACGATTGATCGTCGACGGCGTGCTCAAGGTCGGCCAGGCGCTGCCCTCGGAGCGGCGCCTGTGCGAGAAGCTCGGTATCTCCCGCTCGGCGCTACGCGAGGGGCTGCGCGTACTGCGCGGGCGCGGCATCATCGAGACCGCGCAGGGTCGCGGCTCGTTCGTCGCCGAGCTGTCGGGCAACCACGACGCCAGCCCGCTGATGCATCTGTTCAACTCGCAACCGCGCACGCTCTACGACCTGCTGGAGGTGCGCGCCCTGCTCGAGGGCGAGTCCGCCCGGCTGGCGGCGCTGCGCGGCACCGATGCCGACTTCATCCTGCTGCGCCGGCGCTACGAGGAGATGCTCGCCGCCCACGCCGACGAGCAAGGCGGCGACCCCCGGGAACACGCACGGCTCGATCACGCCTTCCACCTGGCGATCTGCGAGGCCTCGCACAACCCGGTGCTGGTGCATACGCTGCAGTCGCTGACCGACCTGATGCTCTCGACCGTGTTCGCCTCGGTGAACAACCTCTATCACCGGCCTGCGCAGAAGCGGCAGATCGACCGCCAGCACTCGCGCCTGTTCCACGCCGTCACCGAGCGCCTGCCGGAGCAGGCCCAGCGCGCGGCACGCGACCACATCCACAGCATTCGCGACAACCTCAAGGAAATCGAGCAGGAGGAGCAGCGCCTGGTGCGCGCCACCATGCGCCTGGAGGGCTGGGCGTAAAAAAGCAGCTGGAAGCCAGTGTGCGGGCTGGTGCCAGAGCCTCGTCAAGCTCGTCTTCCAGCTTCAGGCTTCAGGCTGCTTTAACCCTCCATGCTAGACTCGCCGCTCTTTTCGCTACGCCCCGACTGCGCCCGTGTCCGAATTCAAAGACTGGCTGAGTGCCGACCGCCTACCCCGCCCGCTCGATCCCGCCCTGCATGACTGGCTGTACGTCGACAAAGGCTCGCTGACCCGCCGCCTCACCGAACTGGCCGATGGCGCGTTCAGCGTCGTCCCGCTGCAACAGGCCTGGCAAGCACTGCGCGCCGACGAGTGCGCGGCGCTGGGCGTGGCGCCCGGCAGCGAAGGCTGGGTGCGCGAGACCTACCTGTGCGGCCACGGCCAGCCCTGGGTGTTCGCCCGCAGCGTCGCCGCACGCGAGGCCCTGGAGCGCTCCGGACTGGACCTGCGCCACCTCGGCGAGCGTTCGCTGGGCGAGCTGCTGTTCAGCGACCCGGCGTTCGCCCGCGGCGCGCTGCAGGCCTGCCACTATCCGGCGCCCTGGCTGCCGTCCGAATACCGCCAGGATGGGCTTTGGGCCCGGCGCTCGTGCTTCAGCCAGGACCGGCTCGGCATCCTGGTCGCCGAGGTGTTCCTGCCCGCGCTGTGGCAGGCCGCGGGCGTCACACCTTAAGAGCTTGGGGTGCGGGTCCACCTTATATAATCGCCCTCTTCCGCATGGAGACCGCCGATGTATCTGAAACTGCTGCAATCGTGCAATCGCCTGCATCCACGCGCCTGGGACTTCATCCAGCTGATGCGCCTGGACCGTCCCATCGGCATCTACCTGCTGCTGTGGCCGACGCTGTCGGCGCTGTGGATCGCCGCCGAGGGCATGCCCAGCGCCAAGCACCTGTTCATCTTCACTGCCGGGGTGATCCTGATGCGCGCCGCCGGCTGCGCGATCAACGACTTCGCCGATCGCAACTTCGACGGCCACGTGCAGCGCACCAACATGCGCCCGCTGGCCACCGGGCGAGTGCGCACACGCGAGGCCTGGGCGACGTTCGCCGTGCTGGTGGCGCTGAGTTTCGGCCTGGTGCTGCTGACCAACGCCATTACCGTCTGGCTGTCCTTCGGCGCACTGGCGGTAGCCTCGCTGTATCCGTTCATGAAGCGCTACACCTACTACCCGCAGGTGGTGCTCGGGGCCGCCTATTCCTGGGGCATCCTCATGTGCTTCACCGCCACGCGCGGCACGCTGCCGCCGGAGGCCTGGCTGCTGTTCATCGCCAACGTGCTGTGGACGGTGGGCTACGACACCTATTACGCCATGGCCGATCGCGAGGACGACCTGAAGATCGGCATCAAGTCCACCGCCATCCTCTTCGGCGACGCCGACCGGGCGATCATCCTCACGCTGCAGGGCCTGGCGCTGTTCTGCCTGCTGCTCGCCGGCGTGCGCTTCGAGCTGGGCCAGTGGTTCCACCTCGGCCTGGTGGGCGCCGCCGCCTGCTTCGCCTGGGAATTCTGGAAGACCGCCTCGCGCAAACCGCAGACCTGCTTCAAGGCCTTCCTCCACAACCACTGGGCGGGGCTGGCCATTCTTGTGGGCATCGTCCTCGACTACGCGTCGAAAGCGTAGGCAATGGCAGCGCCTACGCGCCGCGCGCGCAGCCTGCCCCCGGGCGCGGCGCTGCCGCCAGCTTGTCACATGGCTGCAATAACTCCGTTATCTAATGCCGGACGACAAGAAACGACCGAGGCTTGACCATGAATGGCAAGAGCATACTGATCGTCGATGACGAGGCGCCAATCCGCGAGATGATCGTCGTCGCCCTGGAAATGGCCGGCTACGACTGCCTGGAGGCGGAAAACACCCAGCAGGCCCATGCCCTGATCGTCGATCGCAAGCCCGATCTGATCCTGCTCGACTGGATGCTGCCCGGCACTTCCGGCATCGAACTGGCCCGCCGGCTCAAGCGCGACGAGCTGACCGCCGACACCCCGATCATCATGCTCACCGCCAAGGGCGAAGAGGACAACAAGATCCAGGGCCTGGAGGTCGGCGCCGACGACTACATCACCAAGCCGTTCTCCCCGCGCGAACTGGTGGCGCGCCTCAAGGCCGTGCTGCGCCGCGCCGCGCCCACCGACAGCGAGGCGCCGATCGAGATCGGCGGGCTGCTGCTCGACCCGATCAGCCATCGCGTCACCATCGACGGCAAGCCGGCCGAGATGGGGCCCACCGAATACCGCCTGCTGCAGTTCTTCATGACCCACCAGGAACGCGCCTATACCCGCGGCCAGCTGCTCGACCAGGTCTGGGGCGGCAACGTCTACGTCGAGGAGCGCACCGTCGACGTGCACATCCGTCGCCTGCGCAAGGCGCTCGGCGAAGCTACGAAAACCTCGTGCAGACGGTGCGCGGCACCGGCTATCGTTTCTCCAGCAAGAGCTGAGCGCCTGACGTGAGCGTGGATTCCACCGCCGGCCTCACCGCCCACCGTGCCGCCCGCGGCCGTCTCCAGGAGCGTTTCCGTTGAATCAGGATTGGCAAGCAGCCTCGTACGTCGCCTGCTACTTCTGCTCGGCGGCTGCCTGCTGCTCGGCCTGATCACCGGCGAGTACGCCTGGATGCTGGTGCTCGGCCTGGCCGGCTACCTCGCCTGGACGCTGCGCCAGCTGCTGCGCCTGCAGAAATGGCTGCGGCGCACTGACCCCGACGAGCCGCCGCCGGACTCCGCCGGCATCTGGGGCGACGTGTTCGACAACCTCTACCAGCTGCAACGCCGCGACCTGCGCCTGCGCGGCCAGTTGCAGGCGGTGATCGACCGCGTGCAGGGTTCCACCGCCGCGCTCAAGGACGCCGTGATCACCCTCGACAGCGACGGCAACCTGGAATGGTGGAACATCGCCGCCAACCGCCTGCTGGGGCTGAAGAAGCCGCAGGACAGCGGTCACCCGATCACCAACCTGGTGCGCCACCCGGCATTCAAGGAATACTTCGAGCACGGCAACTACGACCAGCCGCTGGAACTGGTCTCGCCGGTGAACGACCGCATTCGCCTGCAGTTCAACATCACCCGCTACGGCAAGAGCGAGCACCTGCTGCTGGTGCGCGACATCACCCGGCTGCATCAGCTCGAGCAGATGCGCAAGGATTTCGTCGCCAACGTCTCCCATGAACTGCGCACCCCGCTGACGGTGATCGCCGGCTACCTGGAGACCCTGCTGGAAAATACCGACCAGCTCAATCCGCGCTGGCTGCGCGCGCTGCAGCAGATGAACCAGCAGGCCGGGCGCATGCAGCACCTGCTCAACGACCTGCTGTTGCTGGCCAAGCTGGAGGCCACCAGCCACCCGGCCGACAATGCGCCGGTGGCGGTGGCGCTGCTGCTGCAGTCGATCGTCAGCGATGCCCGCGCATTGTCCGGCGCGCGCGGCCACGGCATCAGCCTCGATGCCGACCCGGCGCTGCAGCTCAAGGGCAGCGAGGCGGAGCTGCGCAGCGCCTTTTCCAACCTGGTGTTCAATGCGGTGAAGTACACCCCGGACGGCGGCGACATCCACGTGCGCTGGTGGCGCGACGAGACCGGCGCGCACCTGTGCGTCGAGGACAGCGGTATCGGCATCGAGCCCAAGCACCTGCCGCGCCTGACGGAGCGCTTCTACCGGGTCGATTCGAGCCGCGCCAGCAGCACCGGCGGCACCGGGCTGGGGCTGGCCATCGTCAAGCACGTGCTGCTGCGCCACCAGGGCCGGCTGGACATCAGCAGCATTCCCGGCCAGGGCAGCCGCTTTTCCTGTCACTTCCAGCCGTCGCAGCTGGCATAGGAAGGTCGGGTTGAACCGCGTAGCGGCGAAGCCCGGCACCGACGGAGCCGAGATATTGCGATGGCCGGATATTCCGTTCGTTGGGCTTCGCGGAGCTCAACCCAACCTACCCGGCGCCCATCCCGCACGACGCAAGTCTGCTTGAAATGCCAACCAGCCGACCCCATGCTGTGCGCTCCTTCGGCTCTTCGAACTATTCATGGACCCTTCCCCCAGTTACGCCGCCTCCTCCTACTTCGCCGATTTCGGCCTGATCCTCTTCGCCCTGTTCCTCGTGCTGCTCAACGGCTTCTTCGTCGCCGCCGAGTTCGCCATGGTCAAGCTGCGCGCCACCAAGGTGGACGCCATCGCCAGCCAGCACGGCTGGCGCGGGCACATCCTGCGCACCGTGCACACCCAGCTCGACGCCTACCTGTCAGCCTGCCAGCTGGGCATCACCCTGGCTTCGCTGGGCCTCGGCTGGGTCGGCGAACCGGCCTTCGCCCACCTGCTCGAACCGCTGCTGGCCGCCCTCGGCATCCAGTCGCCGGCGCTGGTGCACGGCATCGCCTTCTTCACCGCGTTCTTCATCATTTCCTACCTGCACATCGTGGTCGGCGAGCTGGCGCCCAAGTCCTGGGCGATCCGCAAGCCCGAGCTGCTGTCGCTGTGGACGGCCGCCCCGCTGTATCTGTTCTACTGGCTGATGTACCCGGCGATCTACCTGCTCAACGCCAGCGCCAACGCCATCCTGCGCATTGCCGGCCAGGGCGAGCCCGGCGCCGATCACGAGCACCACTACAGCCGCGAAGAACTCAAGCTGATCCTGCATTCCAACCGCGCACGCGACCCCAGCGACCAGCAGATCCAGGTGCTGGCCTCGGCGGTGGAGATGAGCGAGCTGGAGGTCGTCGACTGGGCCAACTCCCGCGAGGACCTGTTGCAGCTCGAGCACGGCGCGCCGCTGGCGGAAATCCTCGAGGTGATCCGCCGCCACAAGTACAGCCGCTATCCGGTCTATGACAGCGCACAGGGCGAGTACGTCGGCCTGTTGCACATCAAGGACCTGCTGCTGGCGCTGGCCGGCGATAACGGGCTGGCCGAGCATTTCGATCTCGACGAGCTGCTGCGGCCGCTGGAACGGGTGTCCAAGCACATGCCGCTGAGCGAGCTGCTCGAGCAGTTCCGCCAGGGCGGTGCGCATTTCGTCCTGGTGGAGGAAGGCGACCACAAGGTCATCGGCTTCCTGACCATGGAGGACGTGCTGGAAGTGCTGGTCGGCGATATCCAGGACGAGCACCGCAAGACCGAGCGCGGCATCCTCGCCTACCAGCCGGGCAAGCTGCTGGTGCGCGGCGACACGCCACTGTTCAAGGTCGAGCGCCTGTTGCACGTCGACCTCGACCACATCGAGGCCGAAACCCTGGCCGGCCTGATCTACGAAACCCTCAAGCGAGTGCCCGAGGAGAACGAGGAGCTGCAGGTCGAAGGGCTACAGATCGTCATCAAGAAAATGCGCGGGCCGAAGATCGTCCTGGCCAAGGTGCTCAAGCAGGGGTGAAGCAGCTGCAAGCGAGTGTAGGGTGGATGTCGCTTTTTACATCCACCCTGCCCCCACTCGCCGGGTCGGTAAAGCGTGAACCGACCTACACGAGCGCTTTTCCGCTTTTACTTGAAGCTTGTAGCTATCTATTCCCTATTCCCCGCCGACGGCGAAGTTCGGCAGGCTGTCGACCGGCTGGGAGAAGTCGAAGGGAATCGATTCGATGGCCAGGCCGACGTTGCGCTGCACGACGAAATGCAGGTGCGGGCCGGTGCTGTTGCCGGTGTTGCCGGAACGGGCGATGCGCGTACCGGTTTCCACCCGCTGGCCTTCGCGCACGGCCACCGAACCCTGCATCAGGTGCAGGTAGACGCCCATGGTGCCGTCGTCGTGGATGATGCGCACGAAGTTGCCGGCCGGGTTGTTGCCCCGCCCGCTCTGTTCGTTCTCCACTTTCACCACCACGCCGCCGCGCGCGGCAATGATCGGCGTGCCCTCGGGCATGGCGATGTCCATCGCATAACGGCCTTTCGGAGTGAAGTGGCTGTACTGGCCATTGGCGCCCTGGGTCAGGCGGAACGGCCCGCCGCGCCAGGGCAGCGGATACTTGTAGGGTTTGGGCAGCAGGCGCGGGTCGCCCAGGGCGTGGCGCAGCTGGGCGTGTATTTCAGCGGCTTGGAGGCATCGCGCGGCGCCAGGGTCGCCAGGCGGATCTGGCTGCGCGGCGGCAGGATCCAGCGGATCGGCTTGGCCGGCGCACCGACGGCGTTCTCGACGTTGTCCAGCTTGAGTTCGATGTCCACCGGCGCGTAGAGATCGTTGCGTACCAGCAGCGTCTCGCCGGCGGCGTGCTTGCGGGTCTCCAGCCTGACCTGGGTATCGGTCTTCTCCACCATGCGATCGCGGAAGACGAACACCTGCGCACCAGGGGCGGCCTGGTCGCTGTAGGTCACCACGCCATTGGCATCGGTGTATTTGTAGATGGTCAGGGCCAGCGCCGGCGAGGCCAGCAGCGGCAGCCCGAGCAACAGGAGAAGGCGCCCCAGCATAACGGCAGAGTTCTAACGGTCAGGGTGTTGGAGCGGCAAGCCTAGCAGTGGCGTTGCGCCTGTGCGAGCCACCGACCGTCGGGGTGTGACGCCGATCAGCTTGTGTGGCGCGGCAACCGCCGAACGGTCAGCCGACGGCCCAGGACCGGCTCAGGCTGAACCGCTTCTCAGGCGCCGGGAATGAAATGCCGTTGCGCCGTGCCGCGGGCGATCAGCCGCGACAGGTAGTCGAGCTTCTGCGGGTCGCAGTCGACGAAGCGCAAGGACAGCTGCAGCCACTCGCTGTCGGGTTTGGGCTCGAACGCCGCGACCGCATGCAGGTAGCCGTTGAGACGGGCGATTTCGCCGCCCTCGCCCTGCTCCAGGTCGAGCACGGCGCTTTCCAGTACCTGCGGCAGCGTTTCGCCGCGCCTGATCACCAGCTGTGCATCCTTGAGGCTGAGGGCCTTGATCACGCAGGCCAGGGTGCCCGAAGCCAGTCGCAACTGGCCCTGGCCGCGCCCGGCGGCAGTGGTCGCCGCTTTGGCCGGTGCCTGCACCAGGGGCGCCGGCGCGGCTGCGGCTG
>NZ_AZSV01000069.1:0-24842 GCF_000582595.1 Pseudomonas sp. BAY1663 | reverse complement strand
AGGGCTCGGGTGCGCCGGCTGCTTTTGTGGGAGGCCCGCCCTCGGGGCGATGCTTTTGAGCTTGAAGCTTCAAGCGCAAGCAAGCCTGTGCAGCGGCGCGTGACGCTTCTCAGAGCGTTCCGGATTTTTTCCAGGCCAGATAGCGCCCCACCAGTTCCGGCCCCAGCTCGCGCGGGCGGGCATCGAGGATCGGCACGCCGCTGGCGGCCAGGCGCTTGTAGAGCTCGTCGCGGGCGCCAGGTAGTCCAGCGCACCGCAATAGCCGAGGGCGTCGTCGAGGCTTTCGACCGGCTGCTGGCGCAACTGGTCCAGTACCTCTTCGCGCAGGCTCACCAGCAACACCCGGTGCCGGCGTGAAAGGCGCGCAAGGGCTGCACGCAGCTCGCCATCGTCCTCGTCGCGCAGGTTGCTCAGCAGGATGACCAGCGCCCGGCGTTGCTGGCGGCCGAGCAGCTGGTCGATCGCCGCCGCATAGTCGGCGGGGAGCTGGCTGGGCTGCAGATCGTACAGCGTGTTCAGCAGCACGCTCAGCTGTCGCTGGCCCTTTGCCGGTGCCAGGTGGCGTGGCTGGTCGCTGGCGAAGGTGCTGATCCCGACTGCATCGCCCTGGCGCAGGGCGGCGTAGGCGAGCAGCAGGCAGGCGTTGAGGGCGTGGTCGAAGTGCGCCAGCTCACCGTCCTGGCTGCGCATGCGCCGGCCGCAATCGAGCATCAACAGGATCTGCTGGTCGCGCTCGTCCTGGTATTCGCGGGCGATGGGCGTGCGGGCGCGGGCCGTGGCCTTCCAGTCGATCTGCCGCAGGGTGTCGCCCTCACGGAATTCGCGCAGCTGATGGAATTCCAGCCCCAGGCCACGACGGGGCCGCTGGCGCACGCCGAGACGGCTCAGCCAATGGTCGACCAGTTGCAGGCCGGCACCCTGCAACTGGCTGAAATCCGGGTAGACGCGGGTTTCGTCGGGCAGCGCCTGCTGCCGCCGGCCGCGCCATAGGCCCAGCGGGCTGGTCAGGCGGATCTCGCAGCGCGCGAAGGCGAAATGCCCGCGTTGGGTCGGGCGCAGGCGGTAATCGAGTTCGCAATGTTCGCCCGGCCGCAGGCGGATGCGTTGCGGTAGCTGCTCGAAGGTCATGCCGGGCGGCACATGGTCGAAGATCTCCAGCTCCTGCGCGCGCGCATGGTCGTTGCGTGCGAGCAACTGCACCGTGCTCCAGCGCCCCAGCGGCAGGCTGCCGGAAAGGCGGCGCTGCAGAAGCGGGGTGGGCAGGCGCCGCAGCCAGAATGCGTCGATCAGCGCCACTATGCCCAGGGCCAGCAGCAGCCCCCACCAGATGGGGGGCCAGGCAGCGGCACGACCGCCATCGAGCGCGGTGAGCGCGCCGAGCGGCAAGGCCAGCAGCAACAGCGTGGCGAGCGCGCCGAGCAGGCGGAAGGATGGCGTCATGTGCAGGCGGCTCCGGTCATAGCCGCGGCGCTGCGACCTGGTCGAGCAGTTGCTGCAACACCTGGTCGACCGACAGGCCTTCGATGTCCAGTTCCGGCGACAGCCGTACCCGGTGCCGCAACACCGCCAGCGCGCAGGCCTTGATGTCGTCCGGGGTGACGAATTCACCGCCGCGCAACAATGCGTGGGCGCGCCCGCCGCGAACCAGGGCGATCGATGCCCGTGGCCCGGCGCCCAGCGCCAGGCCCGGCCAGCCACGGGTGGCGCGTGCCAGTCGCACGGCGTAGTCCAGCACCTGCTCATCCAGCGGCAGGTCGCTGGCGATCTTCTGCAGGGCCAGCACGTCCTTGGCCTGGACCAGCTGGCGCAGGGCGCTGACGTCGAGCATGTCGGCGCGGGCCGAGCGGGTCACCTGGCGCACCAGCGCCAGTTCCTCGTCGGCCTGCGGATAGTCCATGCGCAGCATCAGCATGAAGCGGTCGAGTTCGGCCTCTGGCAGCGGGTAGGTGCCTTCCTGCTCGATGGGGTTCTGCGTGGCCATCACCAGGAACGGCTGCGGCACCGGCAGGGCGCGCCCTTCGAGCGTGACCTGGCGTTCCTGCATGACTTCCAGCAGCGCCGCCTGGGTCTTGGCCGGCGCGCGGTTGATCTCGTCGGCCAGCAGCAGGTTGGTGAACACCGGACCCTTGCGCAGCTTGAACTGCTCGCTCTGCAGGTCGTAGACGGCGTGGCCGGTGACGTCGCTGGGCATCAGGTCGGGGGTGAACTGGATGCGCGAGAAATCGCCGCCGAAGCAGCGCGCCAGGGCGCGTACCAGCAGGGTCTTGCCGAGCCCGGGCACGCCTTCGACCAGCACGTGGCCGCCGCCGATCAGCGCGACCAGTACGCCGTCGATGACTTCGTCCTGGCCGATCACGGCCTTGTGCAGTTCGTCGCGCAAGGCCTGGGCCAGCTGGCTGGCACGCTGGCGCTGGCTCGCCGGATTGGCGGCCGGTGCGGGGCTGTTCGGTTCTGGCATCTGTTCGCTCATAGGGCGTTCCTGAGGCTTTGCAGGCGGGCTACCTGGCGGGTGAATTCGGTGGCGGGCATGCGGCGTGGCGGCAGAGCGCGCATGGCTTGTTCGACGCTCGCCACCGGCAGGCGGGCAAGTTGGGCGAGTATCTGCAACTGGCTGTCGGCCGGGAGCTGCTCGAAGCCGGGCTGGCGGTGGCTGGCCCGGCGCTGGATGTCGTGTTGCAAGCGCAGCATCAGGCTGCGCTGGCCGCCCTGGCGCAGGAGGAATTCCGCCGCGCCGCGCAGATGCTCGCGTAGTTGGCGACGCGCCGCACTGGTGGGTTCCTGCCGGGGGCCGAAACGCTGTCCGGCATGCCAGAGCCCCAGCAGTGCGAACAGCGCCAGCGCGGTCAGCGCCTCGGGGAAATGGCTCCGCAGCAGCGTGAACAGCCCTGGCCGATCGTTGCGGTGCACCAGGGTTACGGCGCTGTCCTGGGTCAGGTACCAGAGCAGCCAGGCGTGGTCGTAGGCATCGATATGCGAGGTCTGCCAGATCCAGGCGTCGGTCAGTGCGGTGATCAGGCCGTCGCCGTGCTGCAGTTGCAACATGTGCGTGGCGCCGGCGCTGTTCGCCCAGGCATGGGCGCGGTTGTCGGCGTCGTAGAGGTGGAAGGCGGTATCGAAGGCCAGATAGGCCGGCGCGCTTTCATTCTCAAGGTACAGCTTGGTCAACTGCGGGTGCTGCTCGGCGGAGGTCGCTGCCGCCGCGGCATCGCCGTGATCCCGTTCGTCGGTCGCGAACTGTTGCAGGTTCAGGCGATCCAGCAGCAGGTCTCCGCTTTTTCCGGCTTCTTCGTCCCACAAGCGTTCCGCGACGAAAACCAGGTGGCCACCGGCAGCGGCCCATTGCAACAGCCGATCGCTCTGGCGCGGCGACAGCTGGCTGCGATCGCCAAGCAGCAGCAAGGTCTGGCCGTGGCTGGGCAGCGCTTGCAGTCCGGCGAGACCTTCATGGTGGGCTACCTGCAGGCCGAGCCCGCGTAGAAACAGCTCCGCGGCCAGGTAGGGGTTGGCCCGTGCCTCTGGCGCGGGGCCGTGGTCGACGACGTCCGCGTAGGGATGCAGCTTGCCGGCCAGCCAGTAGCCCAGGCTGGCCATCAGCAGTGCGGCGAGGGCCGCGAGGAGCAGTGAGCGGCGCCGGGTCATGCGTGGCGCTCCTGCGCGAACAGCGCGCGCCAGCCGGCGCACAGTTCAGCACCTGTCGCCGCGGCCGCGTTCCGGTGCCCGTAGGCCTGGGCCTGCCAGTGGCGGGTCAGTGTTTCCGTGAAGCGGGTAAGTTCGGCACGTTCGAGCTACGCACCTGCCGCAGGACTTCCCCTTCGGTATGCGCGGCCTTCAACGGTAGCTGGAATTCGTGCAGCAGCCGGCTGAGCAGGGCGCGGTAGAGCAGGCCGAGCGCTTCGCGCGGATGCTCCTGCCAGAGCCGTTCGGCTTCGGCGGCGACATCGAGCGGCAGGTTCTCGGGCGCAACGTCCAGGCCGAACAGCTGGTTGGTTGCCGGCTTCGGACGAATGCGCGGCCGCGGCAGGCGGACGCCGAAGGTGCGTAGCCAGTCGCGATAACGCCACAGCAACAGGGCGACCAGCAGCGCGAGCGCCGTCCACAGCAGTATTTCCAGCACCTGCGCCAGCCTTTCCAGGCCTTGCCAGAGCTTGCCGCCCTGCAGCAAGGATTCCAGCAGGCGCGCCAGTGCGCCGGGCTCCTGCTCGCCGGCGGTGTCGCCGAAGCGCCAGCGGGTGACCGTTTCGCGATGCTGGAACGGCGGCTGCTCCAGCAGTTCGCCGATCCGCTGGCGCGCCGCCTCGCTGGTCAAGGGCTGATTGAGCAGGCGCCGGGTCTCGGGGCCGGCCTGTGCTGCGTCTGGTGCAGGCGTGGGTGCTGCCCAGGCCGCGTCGTCCGCCGGCCACAGGGCCAGGCCGCAGACGAGCAGCAGGACGGGCACGGCATCCGACAGACGTTGGCGTAGGCGGCGGAAGGCCAGTTCGATATCCCAGGCCTCCAGCTGGGTGCGCCGGTTGAGGTAGAGACTGAAGCCGCAGGCGACATAGATCGGCTCCCAGACGACCAGCACCAGCGCATAGAGCAGGTTGGACAGGTGTTCCAGCCAGAGCCATTCACTGCCGAGCCCGAGCAGCTCCTGCCAGTTCCAACTCTGCACCAGTTGTGCCGGCAGCATGAGGTAGAGCAAGCCGAGCAGACCGAGCCAGAGTGCGCCTTCCAGATGCACGCCGACCACGGTCAGCCAGCTGGCGGCACGCCCGCTGCGCAGGCCCAGCGTCACCAGGCGCTGACGGCGTGTCGTGCCGCCGAGCCCTTCGAGTTGCTGCACCGGCAGATCGAAGCTGCGTGTGGTGCTCAGTCGGCGCCAGGTCAGGCTGGCGAACCATTGCGGGCGCAACAGGCCGGGCACCGCTCTCAGGCTTTCGCCCAGGGTGGGGATGTCGCCGAACAAAGCGCGCGAGAGAATATGCAGGGGCAGCCGTTCGTACAGCGGTTTGAGCCACCAGAACAGCAGCAGCGCCAGACTCGGATAGCGCCAGAGCAGCAGGCTGAGGGCGGCGAAGAGCGGCAGGGTGGCGAGCGCCCAGCTCGCCATCAGCAGGCCGGCATGGCGCTGGGCGAGCAGAATGCCGAGGTCCAGTGCTTCCCAGGGGCTGCGCGGGCGAATCGACACGCTGGCGTCAGTCAGCTGCATGGTGGCTCCGGCCGGTGAGGGCGAAATAGCCGGCGACGAGCAGCCAGAGCAGGGCGCCGACGATGTACTTGGTCGTGGGCGAGACCGTCGTCATGGACGACCAGTAGGCCTCGACGAAAGCCGCGATCAGCAGCAGCCCGATGGCCCCGCAGACCAGACGGATGCCGAGGGCGGCGGCCCGACGCAGTGCCGCGCCGCGCGTCAGCCGCCCGGGGGCGACCAGTGCGCAGCCGAGCCTCAGGCCTGCCGCGCCGGCCAGGGTGATGGCCGTCAGTTCGAAGGCGCCATGGCCGATGACGAACGACCAGAACGGCTGGTCATAGCCGATCTCGGTGAGGTGGCCGGCCACGGCGCCGATCGTCAGGCCATTGAACAGGAGAAAGAACAGGCTGCCGAGCCCCAGCAGCAAGCCGCTGGCGAATGTCTGGAAGGCGATGCCGATGTTGTTCATCACGTAGTAGCCGAACATCAGCCAGTCGTCGCCGGAGCCGCGTTCGGCGAAGCGGCCGAGGCGGCTGGCATCCGGGTCGTACATCTGTTCCATCTGTGCCACCTGCTCGGCTGGCAGCAGGCTGTAGACCAGTTCGGGAAACGCATGGACCAGTACCGCCGTGCCGATCAGGCTGCCATAGAACAGCAGGCTGGCCGCCAGCACATAGCGCCATTGGGTCCTTGCCGAACGGGCGAAACCGCCCAGGACGAAACCCAGCAGCCGTCCGAGCAGCGGGCTGCGGTGCCGGTAGAACTGCTGATGGCCGCGCAGAGCCAGCTGCTGCAACCGTTCGACCAGGTGGCTGCTGTAGCCGCGCGACTCGGCCAGGGCCAGTTGCTGGCAGATCTGTCGATAAGCCGCGGGAAAGGCGTCGGCCTGCATCGGTGCCGCTTTGCCGCGCTCGAGTGCATCGAGCTGCGCGGCGAAGGCGAGCCATGCGGGTTGATTCTGGCGTTCGAAGGCGGCCTGTTTCATGGCGGCCCCAACAAGCCCCGGGCGATGCCATGGATTCTGGCCTCGGCATCCTCGCGGGTGGTTCGCAGCGGCTCGGCGAGAATCGCAGCCAGTTCGAGGCGCCGCTCGGCGGAAAGGCTCGACTGGCGTTCGGCGAAGCCGATCAGCGCGCGCTGCTCGTCCAGGCTGAGACCGAACGGCGGTTGCTGAGCCGCGACTGGCGGCAGCTCCGGACGCGGCTGTGGTCTTTCCCGGTAGACCACCAGGGTGCCGGCGGCGAGATCGCCCAGGCGTTTGAAGCTCGGGTGGGCCAGGCAACTGAGCGCGCCGAGGAAATAGCCGAACGGCAGCATGTCGACGAAGCGCAGCAGGTTGCGGGTCAGCGACGAGGTCCAGCCGACCGGGGTGCCATCGTCATGCACCACGCACAGCCCCAGCCATTGCTTGCCCGGCGTGCGGCCCTGGTTCAGCACCTCGAACAGCACCATGTACCACCACTGCACGAGAAACAGCAGCAGGGCGGCGAGCCCCATGCCGAACGTGCCCAGCAGGCCGAGGCCGATGAACAGTGCAAGCAGGATCGCCGCGCGAATCACCAGGTCCAGGGTAAAGGCGAGGGCGCGCGGCACGAGCCCGGCCGGCCGCAGGAGCAGGTCGATGCCTTCGGGGGTTTCCACCCGGTGACAGTTGTCCAGCGGTGGCTGGTGAGCGAATGCTGAGGGCAATGGTGAAGTCGTCTGGGTTCGAGCAAAGGCCGATGCTATGCGCCAATGGCTCCTGGGGCAATGTGCCAGGGCAAGTCCGCCATGGCGGTCTGAATGCGATTATGGCGAAATGCTGGCGTCGTGGTGGGACCCGGCGCGCAAAGGCCGTGTCTGGGATGCTGTGCTGTGAGGTGCTTCATATTCGCCCGGACCGGTGTGAGACATGGCTGCTAGACTGGCCGCCGCTATCGAGAAGGATCTTTACGTGACTCCGAGCATTTTCTGGTACGACTTCGAGACCACCGGCATCTCCCCGGGCCGTGATCGCCCCTTGCAGGTCGCCGGCATTCGCACCAACGAGGCGCTTGAGGAAATAGGCGAGCCGCTGAACATCTATTGCCGTCTTGCGGACGACATCCTGCCCCATCCGGCGGCTTGCCTGGTCACCGGCATCACACCGGCGACCCTGCAGCAGCAGGGCCTTTGCGAGGCCGAGTTCATCCAGCGCCTGCATCAGGAGCTGGCCGCACCCGGGACCTGTGGTGCCGGCTACAACAGCCTGCGTTTCGACGACGAAGTGACCCGTTACACCCTGTACCGCAATTTCTTCGATCCTTACGCACGGGAATGGCAGGGCGGCAACAGCCGCTGGGACCTGATCGACCTGGTGCGCACCGCCTATGCACTACGCCCCGAAGGGCTGGTCTGGCCGGAGGAGGACGGGCGGGTCACGCTCAAGCTCGAACGCCTGAGCGCCGCCAATGGGCTGGAGCACCTGCAGGCTCACGATGCGTTGTCCGACGTGCGCGCCACCATCGCCCTGGCGAAGCTCATTCGCAGCCGCCAGCCCCGGCTGTACGACTATCTCTACAACCTGCGGCGCAAACATGCGGTGCTCGAGCAGATCGCGTTGCTCGAGCCGCTGGTCCATGTATCCGGACGCTTCTCGGCGGCCCGGCATTTTCTTTCCATCGTCCTGCCACTGGCATGGCACCCGCGCAACCGCAATGCGCTGATCGTCTGCGACCTGCAGGCCGACCCCGGGCCATTGTGGCAGGAAACCGCCGAGACCCTGCGCCAGCGTCTCTATACCCGTCGTGAGGAACTCGCCGAGGTACGTTGCCGGTGCCGCTGAAGCTGGTGCACGTCAATCGCTGTCCGGTCCTGGCGCCGCTCAAGGTGTTGCGTCAAACCGATGTCCAGCGCCTGGGGCTGGACCTGGATGGTTGCCAGTCGCGCGCCGCGGCATTGCGTGAAAACCGCCAGGGTTGGAGTGACAAGCTGGAAGAAATCTACCGGGAGGAGGGCTTCGCCGCGAGCGAAGATCCCGAGCAGCAGTTGTACGACGGCTTTCTCGGTGAGCGGGACAGGCGTTTGTGCGAGCGTATCCGCAGCCTGTCACCGGCAGAACTGGCTAGGCAAACATGGGTATTTGACGATTCCCGCCTGGCCGAGTTGCTGTTTCGCTACCGTGCGCGCAATTTTCCGGAAGCGTTATCCGAGCAAGAACAGTTGCGTTGGCATCGGTTCTGCCAGTGCCGGTTGAGCGAGCCCGGATGGGGCGCGCCTAATACCCTGGCGCAGTTCGAACAGGAAATGCAGCAATTCTTGGCCAGTGCCACTGCGGAGCAACAGGAACTGTTGCAACAGTGGCTTCACCATGGGCAGTGTCTGCGTACGCGTTATGCGACCTGAGCATTAGCGGTTGGCTGTCAAGTGTGCGACTCACCTGGTCTTTTAACGCAGGTGGCCTGCCGCATCGAAGATGGGTTGCCTGACCTTGGCCCGGTTGCTTTTTCAATTGCTGCAAATGGCTGATACAAAAAAACGCCGTTTCTCGACGCACGTACTGAACGTCGAGAAACGGCGTTTCGTTATAAATCGAGCGGTGTCGCTTAGCCGAGCAGGGTGGCCCAGCTTTCCACGGTTTCAGAGCCCCACTGAGCTTTCCACTCTTTCAGCGTCTTGTGATTGCCGCCTTTGGTTTCAATCACTTCTCCGGTGTGCGGGTTCTTGTACTGCTTGACGCGACGGGCACGTTTGCTGGCAACCGGGGCTTTGGCCGAACGCGGTGCTTTACCGCTGCGCGAGGCATCCGGGTCGAGCAGGGCAATGATGTCACGCAGCGACTTCTGGTATTCGCCCATGAGTTCGCGCAGTTTACCTTCGAACTCCAGTTCTTTTTTCAGCTTGTCATCTTCGGAGAGCGACTTCAGCCGCTCCTGAAGTTCCTTGATGGCCTCTTCAGTGGCGCGATATTCATTGATCAGTGACATGTGGCTTCCTTGGGGATAGGTTTTGAACGCAAGTGTCAGCAATCATAGTCCTGGGTAATGCGCAAGTAAATATAGGGCAGTAAAAAACCATGGCAAGTATTTAACGGGATAAATCCGCAGCCGGTCGCTGCGCAGCGTCGTGTGCGAACTAATACCGTGGACGATATCTGGTTTATTGGACAAGTTTTAGCGCACGCCTCGCCCATCCACATGAAAACAATGGTTTTTAGCGCGACCGCCCGTTTGGCTGGACCCGGATGGACTGCTTCCGCCTTTATTGCTTGCCGCGGGGCCTCGGCTGCGTTCAAGTCGATGGCTGTGCTTTTGTTTGCTGGGCTAGAATGCGGCGTCCTATTTTTTGAGCCGGAGCAACCTTTAATGCGCACTTTCAGGCTGGTCATCGCCTGTCCCGATGGCGTTGGCATCGTCGCCAAGGTCAGTAATTTCCTCGCTACCTATAATGGCTGGATCACTGAAGCCAACCATCACTCCGATCACCAGAGTGGCTGGTTCTTCATGCGCCACGAGATTCGTGCGGACTCGCTGCCCTTCGATCTGGATGGCTTCCGCCAGGCCTTCGCGCCGATCGCTCGCGAGTTTTCGATGGAGTGGCGCATTACCGACTCCGAGCAGCGCAAGCGCGTGGTGCTGATGGCCAGCCGCGAATCGCATTGCCTGGCCGATCTGCTGCACCGCTGGCACAGCGGGGAGCTGGATTGCGATATTCCCTGTGTGATTTCCAATCACGACGACCTGCGCAGCATGGTCGAATGGCACGGCATTCCCTATTTCCACGTCCCGGTCGACCCGGCGCACAAGCAGGAGGCTTTTGCGCAAGTCACCCGCCTGGTGCGTGAGCAGCGTGCGGATGTGATCGTGCTGGCGCGCTACATGCAGATCCTGCCGTCGGAGCTGTGCGACGAGTTCGCCCAGCGCGTCATCAATATCCATCACAGCTTCCTGCCGTCCTTCGTTGGCGCCAAGCCCTACCATCAGGCCTCGCTGCGTGGCGTGAAGCTGATCGGCGCGACCTGCCACTATGTCACCGAAGAGCTGGACGCCGGGCCGATCATCGAGCAGGACGTGGTTCGCGTCAGCCACCGCGACAGCGTCGAAGACATGGTTCGCCTCGGCAAGGATGTGGAGAAGATGGTGCTTTCCCGCGGGCTGCGCTATCACTTGCAGGACCGCGTGCTGGTGCACAGCAACAAGACGCTGGTATTCAACTGAGCCAGGAGCCGTCATGGGCGATCCCCGCGAGCGAGCCGTTTCGAAAGCGCTGCCGGTCATCGGCGACGGTTGTACGCGGCGTTACGATCCCGCTGCGCTGACGGCGGAACACGGCGCCGCGTTCGCCGATGCCGCGGCGCTCTGGGCCCGCCTGCAGAGCGCGCGGGAAAGAGCCGAGCCTGCGTTAACTGACGGTACTGGCGATACGCGCTGACGCTGTACGACATGGAGAGGGGCTGATGAAGGCATTGATCGACCGCCTGGTGCTCGGCGCCGAGGCCAGTGGCGAACCCAACACCCAGTCCCTGCGTCTGGCCAACCGGCACGGGTTGATCGCCGGTGCCACCGGCACCGGCAAGACGGTGACCCTGCAGCGCCTGGCCGAGCAGTTCAGCGATGCTGGCGTTGCGGTATTCGCCGCCGACATCAAGGGGGACCTCTGCGGCCTGGGTGCCGTGGGCGAACCGCAAGGCAAGATTGCCGAGCGCATCGCCAGCATGCCCTGGCTGGAGCATCGGCCGCAGGCCTACCCGGTTACCCTGTGGGATGTGCACGGTCGCAGCGGTCATCCCCTGCGCACCACCCTGAGCGAAATGGGGCCGCTGCTGCTGGGTAACCTGCTCGAACTGACCGATAGCCAGCAGGCAGCGCTCTATGCCGCATTCAAGGTGGCTGACCGGGAAGGCCTGCTGTTGCTCGACCTCAAGGATCTCAAGGCGCTGCTCGCCCATCTCAAGGCCGATCCGCGGATGCTCGGCGAGGACGCCGCGCTGTTTACCAGTGCGTCGGCCCAGGCGTTGCTGCGGCGCCTGGCGACACTGGAGCAGCAGGGCGTCGAGGCCTTGTTCGGCGAGCCGGCGCTGCAGCTCGAGGATCTGTTGCATCCGGACAGTGACAGCAGGGGCCGTATCCACCTGCTCGATGCCAGCGTGCTGGTGCACGAGGCGCCGAAGGTTTACGCCACGTTCCTGTTGTGGCTGCTGGCCGAGCTGTTCGAGCAGTTGCCGGAGCGCGGCGATGCCGATAAGCCACTGCTGGTGCTGTTTTTCGATGAGGCGCACCTGCTGTTCGGCGATACGCCCAAGGCGCTGCAGGAACGCCTGGTGCAGGTGGTGCGGCTGATTCGCTCGAAGGGCGTGGGGGTCTATTTCGTGACTCAGTCGCCGGCCGATCTGCCGGATGTGGTGCTGGCGCAGCTCGGGCTGCGTATCCAGCACGGCCTGCGGGCCTATACGGTCAAGGAGCAGAAGGCGCTGCGTTCGGTCGCCGACGGCTTTCGCGCCAATCCCGCGTTCTCCACGCTCGGCGTGCTGACTCAGTTGGGTATCGGCGAGGCTCTGGTCGGTGGATTGGAGGAGAAGGGGACGCCGGCGATGGTCCAGCGCGTGGCGATTGCGCCGCCGCAGTCGCGCGTGGGGCCATTGAGCGAAGGCGAGCGTGCAGGCCTCGTCGCCCAGTCGGGGCTGCGCGGCCGCTACGACAAGCCCATCGATCGCGAGTCGGCTTACGAACTGCTCAATGCCAGGGCCGAACAAGCAGCAGAGCGTAGTGCCGAGGCGCCCGCGAAGGCTACGCGCGGCCAGGACAGCGATGGCGGTCTGGGGGATCTGGCCGGGCGAGTGGTGAAAAGTGCGTTGAATCAGGCTGCCAGCCAACTGGGGCGACAGTTGGTCAGGGGCCTGCTGGGCTCTCTGCTGGGCGGGAAGCGCTGATCGGTGTACTTCGGCAACTGCTGCCTGAACTCGGCGGCTACCGTGAGCGCATCGATTATTTAATGCGCGAGGGCGGTCGAGTTCAGGCCTGTAATGCTTATGTCACTTGTTACGGGGCACTAACCATATGGATCGCCTGTTGGGGCAGGCGCGGTCAGGCTTGTTCCGAGGCGGGACTATCCAGGTCGGAGCGTTCCTTTTCCATTTTCTGCAGTTCTTGTTGGAACACCTGATCCTGTATCGATGGTTTCTTGCGCCATGGCTTGCGCTCGGGTTCCCGCTCGGCTGCGTAAGTCGTTATCTCCCCACCGTAAACAGTGGTGAAGCGCTGCGCCTGGCGCTCAAGTTCGGCGCGCAGTTCGTCTTTCGTCACGTAGTTGACCTGTATTGATGGTTCGCGATGGGCGTTTGCAGTGCGAGTCACGCGCTCGCAGCAAATCGAAGTTTGCAAGAATCCGGCTAAGGCGTTGTGGTTATACGACGCGATTAGAATGAAAAAGGTTTATGCGCGCTGGCACAAGCTGAAACACGCAGGAAACGGGTAGTGGTTCAAAAGCACAGGCCAATGCGCTGCATTTTCCTGCGGCTTGTGTGAGCAGGCGAAGCCTGGCATTGCGGCAATGCAACAAGTTGCACAAGTATGCGCCGCCCGGCTGTATGAGGCAAAGACCCGGCCTGTTCCATATAAAGAAAAACCCGCGACGAAGCGGGTTTTCTTAATGCAGGTCCCGGTTCGTGCCGGTTCAGCGAGCTATCTTGGCTTCATTGGCATGTTCGGCGCGGCCGTAAACATCATCGAACCGTTCGATATCGTCTTCGCCCAGGTAGCTGCCGGATTGCACTTCGATGATTTCCAGCGGGATCTTGCCGGGGTTGGCCAGGCGGTGCACCGAGGTGATCGGAATGTAGGTCGACTGGTTTTCCGTGAGCAGGAAGGTTTTTTCGTTGCAGGTGACCTGTGCCGTGCCGGAGACCACGATCCAGTGCTCTGCGCGGTGGTGGTGCATCTGCAGCGAGAGGCTGGCTCCGGGGTTCACGCAGATGCGCTTGACCTGGAAGCGGCCACCCATGTCCACCGAGTCGTACCAGCCCATGGGCGGTATACGGCGCAATGGTTCTTCGTTTCGCTGCGGCCTTGCGCATCGAGTTCGTTGACCAGCTTCTTGACGTCCTGGACCTTGTCCTTGTGCGCCACCATCATGGCGTCCTTGGTTTCCACCACCACGATGTCTTCCAGGCCGAGCACGGTGACCAGCTTGCCGTTGCCGTGTACCAGGCAGTTACGCGAGTCTTCGGCGATCACGTCACCCTTGAGGACGTTGCCGTTCTGGTCCTTCTTGTGCACGTCCCAGATCGAAGCCCAGGAGCCAACGTCGCTCCAGCCGGCGGACATCGGTACCACGCAGGCCAGCTGGGTCTTTTCCATGACCGCATAGTCGATGGAGTTGTCCGGGCAGCAGGCGAAGGTGGCTGGATCGATGAGCACCTCCTCGCCATTCTTGATGCTGCGTTCGAGGGCGAGCCAGCAGGTATCGTAGATGTCCGGGTCGTGCTTCTTCAGCTCGTCCAGGAAGACGCTGGCACGGAACAGGAACATGCCGCTGTTCCAGTAGTAATCACCCGATTCGACGTAGCTCTGCGCGCGGGCCTCGTCCGGTTTTTCGACGAACTGGGCCACCCGCTTGATGCCTTCCGGCAGGTCCATGTCACTGAGATCGCATTTGATGTAGCCGTAACCGGTTTCGGGGCGGGTGGGTGGTACGCCGAAGAGCACCATCTCGCCGTTCTCGGCGGCATTGGTAGCCAGTGCCAGAGAACGCTGGAATGCTTTCTGGTCTTCGATCACATGGTCGGCCGGCAGTACCAGCAGCAGTTCGTCGCGCCCTTCTTCGATGAGTTGCATGGCGGCAATGGCGATGGCCGGTGCGGTATTGCGGCCGAAGGGTTCGAGGAGCAGGCCCTGGACGCCGAGTTTGCGCGCCGCCAGTTGCTCCTTGACGATGAAGCGATGTTCCTTGTTGCACACCAGCAATGGCTGTTGCATGCCTTCGAAGGCCAGGCGTTCGAGGGTTTGCTGGAACAGGGTCTGCTCGCCGGTGAGCGCAAGGAACTGCTTGGGAAACAGCTTGCGGGACAGGGGCCAAAGCCGGGAGCCGCTACCACCTGAAAGAATAACCGGGATCATATGGGGTTCTCCTGAATCGTTTCGAAGATCGTTCTACTTGTCTGTTGGCGCCAGCGCTGTATCGCGCCTCGATTTGTCCTGTTCGGAGCGGGGAGCCCGGTTGGCTGCAACGAAAACCCGCTCCCTCGCGAGGCAGGCCTCGAGAGTGAAAACTGCTGTCGGAATCGGTTAGCCGTGCATGGCTCGCTCGGCGCTATGCCCGGTTTGTGGCCATGGATGAAGGGGGGCTGGGCACGTCGGCGATACGTCGCTCCATCGTCGTTGTGGGCCCGCTGCCGTGCGCTTCGCGTGCGCCTCTGGCTGGGCAAGGACAGTGCCTTCGCATGGCCGGAGTCCTCCGTTGGTGCCTTGCGCGGTGCCGGTCATCGGACCGTATGCCGTGCGGGTTGTGGCTGGCGCCCCGGCTGCTGATCGCCGGCGCTGCAGTGTCATCGCCCGAGCTTGCGGTGCCCCGGCGGTGGCTTTCCGGCTGGGGGCGGAGTGGTTTGCAGCATCCATCGAAATCCAATGCACGTTCATGTGCGACGTCCCTTTCCAACTGGAATTGTCGGTACGCGCCTTATGATTGCGACGGTTGCGCGATAGTTCCCGCGCCGGCTGCCGTTGATCGGCGAGTTTTTTCGAAAGGCATTCTGTGCCGGATGGGCGTGGCGCTCGGGTTGATCGAAGCGCCGCTCCGGCGTGATGGGCGGAACCCGCATGGGCTCCGCGTCGGCCGTTGCGCTGGATGCGCGTCGCCGAGGGCGGTTCAGCGCATGGGCTTCACGATGAGGCCGAACCGCTGCTGTCGCGCAGGAACACCAGGCGCTGCGCCGAAGAGTCGGCGGGGCTGTAGCGATAGCCGTCGTAGTCGAACGCCGGCAGTCGATCGGGCGTTTCGATGCGCTCCTTGATGATCCAGCGTGCCATCAGGCCCCGGGCCTTCTTCGCATAGAAGCTGATGATCTTGTACTGGCCGTTCTTCAGGTCCTTGAAGTCGACGTCGATGACATGGGCATTCAGCGCCTTGCGCTGGACGGCGCCGAAATATTCGTTGGAGGCGAGGTTGAGCAGCACCTGGTCGCCCTGTTCGGCGAGTGCTTCGTTCAGCCAGTTGCTGATGCGTGGGCCCCAGAAGGCGTAGAGGTCCTTGCCGCGCGGATTGGCCAGCTTGGTGCCCATCTCCAGACGATAGGGTTGCATCAGGTCGAGTGGGCGCAATATCCCGTAAAGCCCGGACAGCATGCGCAGGTGGCGCTGGGCGAAGTCCAGGTCGGCCTCGGAAAAGTCCTCGGCATTGAGGCCGGTATAGACGTCACCCTTGAAGGCGAGCAGGGCCTGCTTGGCATTCTGCGGCGTGAATTCGGGCGTCCAACTGCCGTAACGGGCGACGTTGAGCGCCGCCAGTTTGTCCGACAGGTGCATCAGCTCGCTGATCCGTGCCGGCGAGAAGGTGCGCAATTGTTCGATCAATAGCTGCGAATGCTCGAGGTGCTGCGGTTGGGTAAAGCGTGGGGTAATCGGTGGCGTGTCGTAATCGAGGGTCTTGGCTGGGGAAATCACCATCAGCATGTGCTGGTCTCCTTTGTGATGGCGCGATTGTAGGCGTCATCCATGAGCGGGCTCCAGCTATGGGGGCGATTGATCAAGGGTGTTGACCTTGCCCCGGCAGACAGGCACAAGGTGTCCTTTCGACGAAAGGAGTTCCCATGCCCGACTGCAACCACGCGCAGTGGCAACCGCCCCACGATTATCGACCGCTCGAACACGGCGCGGAGCGCCAGACCTGGATGGTGGCGATCCTGACGGGGCTGACGATGGTGGTGGAAATCATCGCCGGCTACTGGTTCAACTCGATGGCCTTGCTGGCAGACGGTTGGCACATGGCCTCGCACATGGTCGCCATCGGCCTCGCTGCCCTGGCCTATCTGTTGGCGCGACGCTATGCGGCGGACCACCGCTTCGCCTTCGGTACCTGGAAGATCGAGGTGCTGGCCGGATTCGCCAGCGCGCTGCTGCTGGTCGTCGTGGCGCTGACGATGATCGGCGAGTCGCTGCTGCGTTTCTGGTCGCCAGCGGCGATCGGATTCGACGAGGCGTTGCTGGTCGCCCTGCTCGGCCTGATGGTCAACCTGATATCCGCCTGGCTGCTGCGCGATCAGCATGGCCACAGCCACAGCCACAGCCACAGCCATGGCCATGGCGAGCCGCACGGCCACCACCACGCCGGCGGCGGGCGGGACCTGAATCGGCATGCGGCATTCATACATGTGCTGACCGATGCCTTGACCTCGGTCGCGGCGATCCTGGCCCTGCTGGGCGGCAAGCTGTTCGGCTGGAGCTGGCTGGACCCGACCATGGGGATCGTCGGTGCCGTGGTCATTCTCGTCTGGGCCCGCGGCCTGCTATGGGATACGGGCAAGGCGCTGCTGGATCGGGAGATGGACGATCCGCTGGTGCAGAAGATTCGCGAGGCGCTGGAAGACGTGCCGGATACCGAGGTCACGGACCTGCACCTGTGGCGCGTAGGACGTGCGCAATACAGCTGCATCCTGAGCGTTGTGACGCATCAGACCTATAACGCAGACCACTACAAGGCAGTGTTGCAGCGCTTCCCGCAACTGGTGCATGTCACCGCCGAGGTGAACCGCTGCGACGAAAGCGCACACCCCGAATGCGGACTGTAGCTTGCGTGAAATGTGCATGCCAAGGCCGTTCTGTCGATTTGCAAAAATAATCCGCATCCAACAGAAAAGTCTTTTGTCTGTCATAAGTTTTACGGTATTACCGAATCCAGACCGCCGAATCCTGCGACACAGGTGGCGGCTCCTGGGTAGCCCCGAAGCCACCGGCTGCCCTCGTCCGCTCACCTCGCTGCACGGCGGTTCTCTGCGGCGGAGTGCCATCGGCACTTCGTTTCTGGCCCTAGAAGAAGGTGATCGGTATGGATGACTATGGCAGACCTCGTGCTACCCAGCCCACGCTCTACGTCCTCGACACGAATGTCCTGATCCACGATCCCAACGCGTTGTTGAATTTCCAGGAACACCAGGTCGCGATCCCCATGACCGTGCTCGAGGAGCTCGATCAACTCAAGACCGGCAAGCACAGTGTGGCGGCCGAGTGCCGCCAGGCGATCCGTCTGATCGACAAGCTGCTGGGCAATGCCACGCCGGAAGAAGTCGAGGTGGGCGTGCCGATCCAGCGGGGCAAGAGCGGGCCGCGCGGCAGCCTTTCGATCCTCATGAGCCGGCGCACCGAGCCCAACGGGCTGCCGGAAGACCTGAACGACAACAAGATCATCAACCAGGTCGTCGAACTCAGCAAACAGCGGCCCGGCGTGCCGGTGGTGCTGGTCACCAAGGACATCAACATGCGCCTGAAGGCGCGTGCCTGCGGCGTGGCGGCGGAGGACTACCACACCGACCAACTGGTCGACGACGTGGGGCAGTTGTCACCGGGCTACCACAGCGTCAGCGGCTCGTTCTGGGACCGGGTGAGCAAGGTGGAGACCCACCAGGGTCATGGGCGTACCTGGCACAGGGTGTTGCTGACCGATAACCTGCCGGCGGTGCACATCAACGAGTTCATCATCGACGAGCAGGGCTTCGTTGGCTGGATCAAAGGCATCAAGGGCGACGAGCTGCTGCTGCTCGATCTGCACCAGGAGCCGCTGCTGCACCAGGAGGCCTGGGGCCTGCGGCCACGCGACATCCACCAGGCCCTGGCGCTGTTCACGCTGCTCGATCCGGACATCCACCTGGTCAATCTTTCCGGCGCGGCGGGTTCGGGCAAGACCATCCTGGCCCTGGCCGCGGCCATCGAGCAGACGGTGGTGAGCAAGCGTTACCGGCGCATCATCGCCACCCGCAGCGTGCAGGGGCTGGACGAGGACATCGGCTTCCTGCCCGGCACCGAGGCAGAGAAGATGGAGCCCTGGCTCGGCGCGATCACCGACAATCTCGAAGCCCTGCACATGGATGACGAGAATACCCACGGCAGCATCGACTACATCCTGCAGAAGGTGCCCCTGCAGTTCAAATCGCTGAACTACATCCGCGGGCGCAGCTTCCAGCAGAGCCTGATCCTGATCGACGAGTGCCAGAACCTCACGCCGCACCAGATGAAGACCATCATCACCCGCGCTGGCAACGGCTCCAAGGTGGTCTGCCTGGGCAATCTGGCGCAGATCGATACGCCCTACCTGTCGGCGACCAGTTCCGGCCTGACCTACCTGACCGAGCGCTTCAAGGACTTCCCCCATGGCGTGCACATCACCCTGCAGGGGGTGCCGCGTTCGGTGCTCGCCGAGTACGCCGAGGCGCATATGTAGCGGCGGTGCGGCTGCCGGATGGTGGGCCCGGTAGTACCTCTTCGGGGGGCGGGCTCATCGCCGGCAGCTGGGGTAGACTCGTGATTTTCCGATCAGGAGTGCCGAATGCTCACTCATCTCGATTCCCAGGGCCGCGCCAGCATGGTCGACGTCACCGACAAGGCCGTCACCGCACGCGAGGCCGTGGCCGAGGCGCGCGTGCGGATGCTGCCGCAGACCCTGCAGATGATTCAACAGGGCGGGCATCCCAAGGGCGACGTCTTCGCCGTGGCGCGCATCGCCGGCATCCAGGCGGCGAAGAGAACCCATGAACTGATTCCGCTCTGCCATCCGCTGCTGCTGACCAGCATCAAGGTCGAGCTCGAGGCCGATGGCGAGGACTGCGTCCTGATCCGTTCGGTGTGCAAGCTGGCTGGGCAGACCGGGGTGGAGATGGAGGCGCTGACCGCCGCCAGCGTGGCTGCGTTGACCATCTACGACATGTGCAAGGCAGTGGATCGCGGCATGGTCATCGAAGGCGTGCGGCTACTGGAGAAACTCGGCGGCAAGAGCGGCCACTGGCAGGTGCAGGCATGATCTCGATCCAGTATTTCGCCCGTTATCGGGAAACCCTCGGCAGCGAGGGCGAGCGCCTCGAGTGGGATGCTTCACTCGCCTGCGTGGACGACGTGCGCCAGCGCCTGCTGGCCCGCGGCGGCGAATGGCAGGTGCTTGGCGAGCAGAACCTGATGTGCGCACGCAACCAGGAACTCTGCGGCCTCGATGAAGCCGTGGCCGATGGCGACGAAGTCGCCTTCTTTCCGACCGTGACCGGAGGCTGAGCATGGGCGTTCGCGTACAGCAGGCGGCGTTCGATCCCGGCGCCGAACTCAATGCGCTGCATGCGGCCAACCTGGGCATCGGCGCGGTAGCCGGGTTCGTCGGCTACGTGCGGGATTTCAACGATGGCCAGGAGGTCGCCGGCATGTTCCTCGAGCACGCACCGGGCATGACCGAGAAGGCCTTGGCGAAGATCATCGCGCAGGCCGAGCAGCGCTGGCCGCTGCTGCGGCTGGACGTGCTGCATCGCGTCGGGGCGCTGGAGCCCGGCGAGCCGATCGTCTTCGTCGGCGCCGCCAGCGCGCATCGCGATGCGGCATTCGACGCCTGCCGCTTCGTCATGGACTACCTGAAAACGCAGGCGCCGTTCTGGAAGAAGGAAAACACGCCTGCCGGCCCGCGTTGGGTGGACGGGCGCGCGAGCGATCAGATCGCCGCCGAACGCTGGCGCGAAGGGGACTGAGGATTCAGTTGAAGGTGATGTAGATCTTGAACGCCACGGTGGAGAACATCGTAAGCATGCCGGCCGCGATCATGCCGACACCCCAGCCGCGGTCGCGGAAATTGTAACCGAAGCCCAACAGGACGAAGCCCGTCCCGATCAGAATGATCAGCCAGTCGATATGCTGCATGGGCGAACTCCGTTTTCTGCTGGAAATGCTGTCAATCTAGCCCCTTCGAAGCCAGGCGTACTGACCTGTATCACAGCCCTTGGCCGAGCGGGCCGAAGGCAGCCCGCTTTCCCGCAGGCGCTCAGCGGTGCGCGCGCGGCGTCGGCACGAGCAGTTCGGCGGGCGGCATCTCGCACTGGATCTTGCGGCCGATCAGCGCCTCGATCGGCGGCAGGGCGAAGGCGTCGTCCTCGCCGGCGAAGCTGATCGAGGTGCCGCTGGTGCCGGCACGGCCGGTGCGGCCGATGCGGTGCACGTAGTCGTCCGGGTCTTCCGGCAGGGTGAAATTGATCACGTGGCTGATGCCCTCGACGTGGATCCCTCGGCCGGCGACGTCGGTGGCCACCAGCACGCGGATCTTGCCTTCGCGAAAGCCTTCCAGCGTCCTGATGCGCTTGTGCTGCGGCACGTCGCCGGACATCTGCGCGGCGCTGACGCCGTCCTTGGTCAGGCGTTCCTCGATCCGCCGCACTTCATCCTTGCGGTTGGCGAAGACCATCACCCGGGTCCAGTCGTTCTGGGTGATCAGGTTGTACAGCAGTTTGTACTTGTCACTGCCGGCGACGGCGTAGACGTGTTGTTCGACGGTATCGCTGGCGACGTTTTCCGGCTCGATCTCGACCACGGCCGGGTTGATGGTCCATTGCCGGGCCAGGTTCATCACGTCGTCGGTGAAGGTGGCGGAGAACAGCAGGGTCTGGCGTTCGCTCTTGGGCGGCGTCTGCCGGATGATCTGGCGTACCTGCGGGATGAAGCCCATGTCGAGCATGCGGTCGGCTTCGTCCAGCACCATCACCTCGACCATGTCCAGGTGCACTTCGCCACGCTGGTTGAAGTCCAGCAGGCGGCCGGGGGTGGCGACCAGAATGTCGCAGAATCGGGATTCCAGCTGCTTGAGTTGCTTGTCGAAATCCATGCCGCCGACGAAGCTCATCACGTTCAGGCCGGTGTACTTGGTCAGCGCCAGGGCGTCGTTGGCGATCTGCACCACCAGCTCGCGGGTCGGCGCGATGATCAGTGCGCGCGGCTCGCCCATGTAGCGATCCTTCGGCGGCGGCGTCTCGAGCAATTGGGTGATGGTGGAGATGAGGAAGGCGGCGGTCTTGCCGGTGCCGGTCTGGGCGCGGCCGATGGCGTCCTGGCCCTTGAGGGTATAGCCGAGCACCTGTGCCTGGATCGGCGTGCAATAAGGGAAGCCCAGGTCGTGAATCGCGTGCATCAACTCGGGCGCGAGCTTGAAGTCGTGGAAGCGGGTCTTGCCTTCGGCCGGTTCGACCACGAAGTCTTCCAGTTTCCAGGCCGGTGCGGCCGGCTTGGCGGGTTTGCTGCTGCGCTGGCGCCGCGGTTTGTCGGCGGTGCGCTCGGTCGGTGCCGCCTGTTGCGCGGTGGCGGCGGCCTTTTCGGCCGGCTTCTGCGGTGCCGGTTTGCTGCGCCGTGGCGCCTCGTCGTGGTTGTGGGTGTTGCTGGCCGGCGCGCTGGGCTGTTCGCCCGGGCCCTTGCCGAAGATTTTCTTGAGTGCTTTGAGCACGGTCTTCTCGTCGTCAGGTAGGAAAGAGTCGCGCGTCAGTGTAATGCAAGATGCATGCAGGGCGAAGCCTTGCCCGCCCTCATGCGGGCGTTCAGCCGCACAGGCAGTTGCGGCCGCGTTCCTTGGCCTGGTACAGCGCCTGGTCCGCCCGGTTGATCAGGTCTTCGAGCGTGTCGTGCGGCCGCAGCTGCGCCAGGCCGATGGAGATGGTGACGTCTGGCAGGGCGCCGACCGACGCGTCGCCCGACGCGGCCTGCTCGACGCTCTGGCGCAGCCGCTCGGCGATCCGCCGCGCTTCGTCCAGCTCCAGCTCCGGCAGCAGGATGACGAACTCTTCGCCACCGAAGCGCACCAGGCTGTCCTTGGGCCGCAACTGGCTGCCCAGGGTGCGCGCCACCAGGCACAGGGCGCGATCGCCGGTCAGGTGCCCGTGGCTGTCGTTGTAGCTCTTGAAACGGTCGATATCGAGCATGAGCATGCTCAGCGGTCGGTGGTTGAAGGCGCAGCGGGTGCTTTCGCGTTCGAAGATGTGTTCCAGCCAGCGGCGATTGAAGACGCCGGTGAGCATGTCGATATTGGCATTGTGCTCGCTGCGGACGATCACCTGGTCGCACAGGCGTACCCGTTCGCAGAGCAGGGTCGCCAGGTTCTGCATGACCTGTGGCGAGCGCGCCAGGCAGGCGAACTCGCGGCAGTGCAGGCGCAGCAGCCGGCTGGGCCGGTGGGCGACCACGTAGGCCGAGGGAAAATGCTGATCGCAGAAGCTCACTTCGCCGACGCAGTCGCCGGTTTCGATGACGCGCAGCGGCTGGTTGTCCATGGAGTCCAAGTGCACGATCAGCTCGCCATGCAGCACCAGGTAGAGGTGGCGGTTGGGCTTGTGCGGAGAAAGCAGCACTTCGTGCGCATCGATATCGCAGGTTTCGAATTTGTCGAGCAGCGCCGCGAGGCATGGTTCATCCACATGCTGTAGCAGCCGCATCTGGCGGATCTGCTGCAGATCCGCCTTGTCCTGGACCCGTTTCATGGCAAGCGCCAGTTTCCGGATTGGTGCGCACCGAAGGTGGTCATCGCAATCCTTTCCTCCCGCCGCGACGCGGGGCCGAATCGTCCATGCGGACGCGGCCCCGCCACGCTCTTGTCTTTGATAAACAAGCGTAGCCGCAAATGGCCGGATGAGCGGTATGCGTCAGGACTTTTGCAGGGCGACCAGCCAGTCGCCGATGTCGCGGATTTCCTCCGGTAAGACTTCGTGGCTCATCGGGTACTCGCGCCAGGTGGCCTTGACGCCAGCCGCCTGCAGGCTCTGGTACACCGCGCGGCCCATCGCCGGCGGCACCACGTCGTCGCGATTGCCGTGCAGGCACAGCACCGGGTAGCGCAGGGCCTCGGCGCAGAAGCTGGGATGCTCGCCGAAAGTCGGCGCGTAGGTGGAAAGGGCGATGACGCCGCCCAGCGGCCCCTGCCAGCGGAAGAAGGCGGTGTGCAGCACCACGGCGCCACCCTGGGAGAAGCCGGCGAGGACGATCCGCGCCGGGTCGATGCCGGCGTCACGTTGCGCCTCGGCCAGTGCGATCACCTGTTGCGCCGAGGCTTCCAGCTGTTCGCTGTCGATCGCCCGCGCCGGGCTCATGGCGAGAATGTCGTACCAGCTCGGCATGCTCCAGCCGCCATTGATGGTCACCGGGCGCGTCGGTGCCTGCGGCAGGACGAAGCGGGTGCTGTGCAGGCGCTGCTGCAGCGCTTCGGCTACCGGCAGGAAGTCATAGCGATCGGCACCCAGGCCATGCAGCCAGATGACGCAGGCGTCGGCGACGTCGGTGGGCTCGAGGATCAGCGGTTCGCTCATGGTTCGGCTCCAGTAGGGGGCAGGTCGCCTCGTCCTGGGGCATGCCGCGCGCCACAGCCGAGGGAATGGCGCGAGGTTACCCGGTCTCGGGTGGCGATAGAACCCGTGCCAGCGCCCGTGGTTGCTTTTCGCCGCAAGCTGGTACGCCGCTTGCTTTGCCCCTGGGCCGACTCGGTTCGATGAGCCGCGGGATCGTGCATCGGAAATTGCCGATCATCCACGGGCGACTAGACTCAGGTTGGATACTGCTCTGTTGCGGTGCGCATCGCTCGCGAGGGTGCCGGAGCAGGGCGGGTCAGACCCGAGAATAAGAAAGCAAACTGGAGGTTTCGATGATTAGGGTGAAATCCACACTGGCCGTGCTGGGCGCCGCGACGATGCTGGGCCTCAGCGGGCTGGCGCAGGCGGGGGCGACCCTCGATGCGGTGCAGAAGAAAGGATTCGTGCAGTGCGGTATCAGCGACGGCCTGCCGGGCTTCTCCTTCGCCGATGCGAAGGGGCAGTATCGGGGGATCGACGTGGATGTCTGCCGCGCGGTGGCGGCCGCAGTCTTCGGCGACGCCGGCAAGGTCAAGTACAGCCCGCTGACGGCCAAGGAGCGCTTCACGGCCCTGCAGTCCGGCGAGATCGACATGCTTTCGCGCAACACGACCTGGACCAGCTCGCGGGATGCGGCGATGGGACTGAACTTCACCGGCGTGACCTACTACGACGGGCAGGGCTTTCTGGTGAACAAGGAACTCGGCGTCAGCAGCGCCAAGGAGCTCGATGGCGCCACCGTCTGCATCCAGGCAGGCACCACCACCGAGCTGAATCTCTCCGACTATTTCCGTGCCAACGGCCTGAAATACACCCCCATCACCTACGACACTTCCGATGAAAGCGCCAAGTCGCTGGAATCCGGCCGCTGCGACGTGCTGACCTCGGACCAGTCGCAGCTCTATGCCCAGCGCATCAAGCTGGCCAAGCCCGATGACTACGTGGTGCTGCCGGAAGTGATTTCCAAGGAGCCGCTCGGCCCGGCGGTCCGCCAGGGCGACGAGGAATGGTTCGACATCGTCCGCTGGAGTCTGTTCGCCATGCTCAACGCGGAGGAACTGGGCATCACTTCGGCCAATGTGGAAGACATGGCCAAGACCACCAAGAATCCCGACGTGGCGCGCCTGCTGGGTGCCGAAGGGGAATACGGCAAGGACCTGAAGCTGCCGAAGGACTGGGCGGTGCAGATCGTCAAGCAGGTCGGCAACTATGGCGAGATCTTCGACCGCAACGTCGGTGCCGGCAGTGAGCTGAAGATCGAACGCGGCCTCAATGCCCTCTGGAACAACGGCGGCGTGCAGTACGCACCGCCGGTGCGTTGACCGAGCGGGGCCGCCAGGCCGTAACGCTGTTCACCTGTCGTTGGGATGTATGAGTTCCCTT